>RFXY01000255.1 GCA_009921385.1 Pseudomonadota bacterium | reverse complement strand
CGATTACGAAGGCAAATATCATAGTTTTACTATACAAGATCTCGCCAGCAACTCGGCTAAACAAAAGGAGTTTCACTTTTTACTTGCCAAAAATCAACTTTTTACCAAAAACCCTAATCAATCACCAGTGCACTTACTAAACACTGCCAACCAAGCCGCCGAGATTGAAAAATTATTTTATGCCCATTATTCGAACCTTCGCCACGAGATTTGGCAAAATTTATTACAGTTAAATACCGAAAAACACTATGGCAGAAACTTTTATCTTTACAAGGCTCAAAAACTCATAGATAGAATCATCTTTATTCGGTTTTGCAAAGAAAATTTCGCCCTTAATAACGATGTGGTGTTTGAAGCCTTAAACAACAAATACATCAAAGGCAAATATAACCGAATGAAGGCTTTATTTACCGCGATGAACGAAGGTAACCTTGAAATTGGTATTGATAAATTTAACGGCGGGATTTTTGCCGAAGATGCAGATTTAGATTGCCTTAATATTGCCGACGAAATCATCGATAAAATTGTGTTGCTTTATAACTACGATTTTGGCTCCGATCTTGATGTTAATATTTTAGGCCACATTTTTGAGCAATCAATTTCTGATCTCGAATATCTTACAGGAAACACCGATAAACAACGAAAAAAAGACGGAGTTTTTTATACACCAGCCTACATCACTCAATACATTATTTCAGAAGCGGTGGGCGGTTGGCTTAACGATAGAAAGGCCGAAATTAAAGCCACAGAAGGCTCAATAGCTTGGTGGCAAGAATATGCCAAACACCTGCAAGCAATCAAAGTGGTTGATCCTGCTTGCGGAAGTGGAGCATTTTTAGTTAAGGTTTTTGATTTTTTACAAAACCAGTGGCAAGAAGTGAAAAAGCACATCAAAATCGATTATAACTACCAAGATATTTTACTAAACAACATTTACGGAGTTGATATCAACCCTGCTTCGGTTGGCATTACTAAGTTAAGCTTGTGGCTTAAAACCGCTACTTATCGCCAGCCTCTTACCACTCTTGACAACAACATCAAAATTGGCAATAGTTTAATAGATGACCCAAACATCGCAGGCTATTACAGTGAGTTTGAAGGCAAAATTGTGGCTGAAGTTTTGCAAGAAAAAGGAGATTTGTTTAACCAAAATCAATTTAAACAAGATCAACAAGATATTGACTCGTATTTTAAAAAATCCCTTGCTTTTAA
>RFXY01000254.1 GCA_009921385.1 Pseudomonadota bacterium | reverse complement strand
TCCAAACTTCTTCCCATCACCTCCAAACTTCTTCCCATCACCTCCAAACTTCTTCCTATCACCTCCAAACTTCTTCCTACCAAAAGCTAGTTTATAACCATCTTGTAGCAGTAGTAGAAGAAAAAAAAAGCTGATTTTAATTTATCTTCATAAAATTTAGCACTGTTTTTTTTTATAAATGAACAAAATATTTGAGTTAATTATATATCGTTGTTGAAAAAAACTGCTATTACAGTTGTTTAATTTGTTTAAAATTGTTCTTCATGCATACCAGAAAAATCAGTGTTAGTGAAATAAGTTTGTAAAGACCCAAGAATGATATTTCTTGTTCAAATATTCCTGATCGTTTAGTGAAACATTAAGTATATCCCTGGTGAGACTTTCATAATCAAAGTGTTACTCTAGTGTTTGTTTTCAACGTGATTCAACTAGATTTTCATCATAATTTATTGTAAGTGTTTGCTAGCCTTTTTGACAGGGTTCACTCGATGTAGACATGGACTTTTTCCGTCTCAATCTGAAACTAGAGACCATTCTCAGGGATATGGGTGAAAAAAAAATTCAAAAAAAGCATTTTTGAATGTTTAAATAGAAACCAAAGTGGAGCATTTTTCAACTATAAATCCCGGGTTTTTTCAAATCGCGGGTTTTTTTCGAATCCAAGGAAAATATGTGTCGGATACGCTTTGAAGCCTTTTTAGACCCTGAAGGAAGCCTCCCACGACCATGACCATAAAAAACAAAAATGACGGCCTGATCATGAGGATTCATAAATGGGGCGACACGAGCCTGTAGGTTGAACGGTTCGTCGTCGGCGGCCGTTAAAAGATGGTCGTTGAGAGGATTTATACCTGATTACGGCAAATTTTACTCGTCTTTGAAGGCCTCTTGACTGAAAACGGTAAGACATCGAAACAAATGGTTTTTTTGACTTTGAAAGCCCTCGGTCTCCTCTCTCCAGGATAGGAATCCATTTGTCATTATCATTAACGGTTCGGCCGTGAGACCGATTTCAAAAAGTCCGTATTTTGATATTTTCGATTTTGACGAAAATTTCCGATTTTTCAAAGGGGCCCCTAGACCCCCACAACCATTTTAAGGGTCCAAATTTTTTTCTCCCCCAAACTTGAGCCTTTTTATGAGGATTTGGCCACCTCCAAATGTTTCTAAAAAAACTTGCTCACACAACTTTTCCCATACAAAAAAATCCGTTTTTTTGC
>RFXY01000253.1 GCA_009921385.1 Pseudomonadota bacterium | reverse complement strand
TTTTATGCCACTTCTGGCGGTCAAAAAGGTGATGACGGCAATATTATTTTACAACAACACTATTGTCAACCCCTTAATTATCAACAATTGCCAAGCTATATTGATATTAAAGAAACTAAAAAAGTTGCTGGTGGCTTGTTTTTGCATATGGTTTCTTGCGGTGTTGGCGAATTTAGTGTTGGCAACCAAGTGGTGGCTTTGGTTAATCAGCGAAATCGCCAACTTCGAGCCCAAAATCATTCTGCTACTCATCTTTTGCACAAAGCTTTAAAGCAGGTTTTAGGCAATGCGGTTACTCAAAAAGGCTCCAATGTTGATTCTACCGCTCTTACTTTTGATTTTAATTTTAATCGAGCGGTAAGTCATTTAGAACTGCAACAAATAGAAGAATTGGTAAATTTTTATATCAGGCAAAATACAGTGGTGCAAACTAAAATTACTAGCCTAGAACAAGCCAAACAAGAAGGTGCCGAGGCTCTTTTTGGCGAAAAATATGCCGATACAGTTCGAGTGGTGCAAATGGGGCAATCCCACGAATTATGTGGCGGAACCCATGTTTTAAGCACAGGAAACATTGGGCTTTTTAAAATAATCAGCGAAAATGGTATTGCTTCTGGCATTCGCAGAATTACCGCCAAAACTGGTTTTTATGCTTTACAGCATTTAAAATTGCAAGAGCAAAAACTCTATGCCTTGCTTGATTCGTTAAAAATAAAACAACAATTTGAAGAGGCAAAAATTGCCGAAAGCCAGTTTTTATCAAATAAGGTTGGCTTTGATGATGCTAGTTTTTTTGCCGATGAAAATCAAGAAAATATTATTCATCATACCCAGCAACAGGCAACTACTATGGTTTTGCAAAAAACTAGCCAAATTGGAGTTGATTTTTTACAGCAAATAAAGCAAAAAGACAAAGAAATTTTACAGCTAAAACAACAACTTTGGCAACAAAGCATTAACAATATTAAGATGCAGAATTTTGCTAATTCTTGTTTAATTCACCAAACATTTGATAATGCCTCAATTGTTGATTTAAGAAGCATTTTGGCTCTTTATCAAAAATCAAATCAAGCTCAATTACCTGCGGTTATTGTGTTTTTTGGTATCGAAAATAACTGCAAGGTAAATGCTTTATTAGCAAGTTCGGTTGCTACTTTTGATGCTAGTCAAAATATTGCAGGTGTTGTAGAAATTTTGCAAGGAAAAGGCGGTGGCGGTAAAAAAGAT
>RFXY01000252.1 GCA_009921385.1 Pseudomonadota bacterium | reverse complement strand
ACCTGATGAATCTTTTATACATATCGAACTGCTTGGTTTTTTGGGCGGTCGATTTGGCAATGTAGGTTTCTTTGATTCTGTTATCGATATGCGGATAAGAAAAATTTTTGTTGTTGTCGTTTTCGTTTTGTTGATTAGAATTATAAGGCGGGTTGCCAAGAATAATTTTGAGTTTAGTTTTGTTTTGCTGTTTAATTTTTTGATTATTTTCATTGAAAGCTTGGCGATTTTCTTTGGAGAATAATTGGGTTCTGCTATCATATTGGCTATTTGTTAATGAGGCAGTATTGTGTAAAGTATCAACCAAGACGATATTTTGAAATTCTTTGTAATTGCCTTTGATTTGAGCCCGAATATATTCGATGTTTAAATTCGCAATATAATAAGGCAAAATATCGATTTCGTTGCAAAAAATTTCTTCGTTAAATTTGTGGTCAAAACTAGGATAATGCGAAATGCGATAGAGCAATTCGCTAATAAAAATGCCGGTGCCAGTGCATGGATCAAGAATTTCAACCCCCTTATCTGATAAATTTTGATTGAAATGCCAAAACAACAGCAAGTCGGTCATTTCAATCATAAAACTAACAATTTCGATTGGAGTATATTCAATACCTTGGCGATCGGCTTTGGCAGGGTTGTAGGCCTTGTAAAATTCTTGGTAAATAGTTTTAAGAAAACTCTGCTTTTGCCTGTGATCGTGAATTGCTTTTGAGGTGTAGATGATGGTTTGATAATAACTGCGAATTGATTTGGTTAGCTCAATTTCTTTTTCTCTGGTAAAAAAACTATTGGTGATTGCATCGATACTTTTGGCAATTGAGTTATATTTATGAAATTGTTGGTCGTCAAAAATGGCATCAAAAATATCTTTGGTAAGAATGTGCTGAACAATCATATTGTTGATATCGTCAGAAGAAATTTCTTTGCTTATGGCATCTTTGCAATCTTGTAAAAATATTGCTACTTTATTGGTAAAATCTTGATTTGATTGATATTGAGCGACAATTAATTTTTTTAAAATAGTTGAAATTTCGGGAATTTGTTCTTTAAATTTTTCTAGAGCTTGCTTAAATTGACTAATAAATGGTGGCTCAAAATCTATAAATTGCTTGATTGTTTGCTCAAATTCTGCCTTGCTGATTTTGTGGTTGATGAGATCGGATTCTCCGATATAAACTTTGCAGACTCGGTGCTTGTTTTGATATAAAACAAGCCATTGACTATTTT
>RFXY01000251.1 GCA_009921385.1 Pseudomonadota bacterium | reverse complement strand
GGAGAATTTTCTTGATCGGTTAGAATCACGGTTTTTAAGCCAAACTGATGAGCTTTATTGGCAATCATTTTGCCTAATTGTCCACCGCCAATAATACCTAATGTTTGACTAATCATTAGTGCTTGTGTTTATGATTAATATATAGTTGTTGCAAAATAGAAAGAGTATTGCTCCAAGTCCAGTAAATTACTAACCCAGAAGGGAAAGATGCTAATAAAATCGTAAGCACAAAAGGCATTAATTTTAAAACTTTTGCCTGAATAGGATCGCTGGTTGTTGGGCTTACTTTTTGTTGCAAAAACATTGTGATACCCATAAGAATTGGCCAAACCCCAATAGCAAAAAACCCAGAAACCGCAAAAGGCAACAGGCCAAATAAATTAAAAATAGAGGTTGGATCGGGAGCTGATAAATCGTGTATCCAGCCATAAAAAGAAGCATGCCTCATATCGAGAGTGACAAAAAATACTTTATAAAGAGCAAAAAATATTGGTATCTGAATAAAAATAGGCAAACAACCTGATGCAGGATTGATTTTTTCTTTTTTATAAAGCTCCATAATTTCTCTGTTTAAAGCGATTTTATCGGTGATTTTTTTTCTGAGAGCCTCGATTTTTGGTTGTATTTTGCGAATTCTGGCCATCGCTAAATAAGATTTATTAGCCAAAGGAAATAATGCTAGCTTAACTAAAACAGTCATGGAGAGAATTGCCAAGCCAAAATTCCCTAGCAGTTTATATAAAAAATCAATGATAAAAAAGAATGGTTTGGTTAAAAAATAAAACCAGCCAAAATCGATAGCTCTATCAAATAGTTTTAAATTGAATTGATTTTTGTAATTATCTAGTAATTTAACGGTTTTAGCTCCTGCAAATAAATGGTGATTAACATCGATTTTGCTATTTGGCATAATTTCGATAGGCTCAGAAGTGAAAGTGGCTAAATATTGATTTTGCTGGTTGTTTAATTGATGACTAAAGTTTGCTTGATAAGCAATATTAGAGCTAGGAATAATAGTGCTGAGCCAGTATTTATCGGTGATGCCAAGCCAAGAGCCAGCCGAAGAGTTAGAAAAGTTTTTTTGCTGTTCTTTGGCAATTTTTTGATAAGAAAATTCTTCTAAAATACCATTAAAAACCCCTATTGGCCCTTCGTGTAAAATAAAATTTGCTTGTTTTTGCGGGGTAAATAATCTTGAAATTCTGCCATAGTTGGCAAGTTTTAAAATGCCCTGAGTATTGTTGATAACTTCTTGCTT
>RFXY01000026.1 GCA_009921385.1 Pseudomonadota bacterium | reverse complement strand
TTGTGAAAATTTTTTATCTTTTGCAGAAGAAAATTTAGCTGATTGGCAACAAAAAAAAATCGCTCTTTATCAACATACTAAATACGAGGTTTCAACCGCTATTTTACAACAATATTTGCAACAAGAAAAAATAACATATTATTTACCAAAAATCAAAGATCTTGCACTAGAATTTTATGAATTTAATCAAAAAATCAAATTAATTGCTAACAAAAAGTTTCCACAAATACTAGAACCACAAAGCAATAACAAATGCTTGCCAGACCTTGTTATTGTTCCATTAGTCGCTGTTGATAAATCGTTAAACAGATTAGGTATGGGAAAAGGTTATTACGACAGAACTTTAAATAAAATATCTGCAATTTCTATTGGTTTGGCTTTTGATTTGCAAGTTTATCATCAAAATTTTCCACAAGAAAAACATGATCATCAACTTGATTATGTTATTACTGAAAGCAAAATCTTAAGAAAGCATAAAAAAGTATAGTTAATAATAAATTCTATATGTGTCATTTTAAATTTAATTACAAAAAGTTTAAAATACTAGTTGCATTTAGTAAAAATGCCTTTTACAATCTAATTTAACTTGATTTTATGCTTGTCATAAAACAGTTTCTTTATTAATTATAAATAATAAAATCTATATGCATAAAACAGATTTAATTAAAGAAATAGCAAACAATGCCGATATCTCGCAAAAAGATGCAGGTGCTGCTTTAGATGCTTTCATTAAAGTTGTAACTAAAGCTCTTAAAAAAGGAGACCCTGTTGCTCTTATTGGCTTTGGCACTTTTAAAACCATGAAAACCGCAGCTAGAAAAGGCAGAAATCCTCAAACTGGCAAAGAAATCAGCATTAAAGCCTCTAAAAGAGTTAAATTTACCGTTGGTAAAACTTTAAAAGACTCAGTAAAATAGTTTTTTATTATTTTTCACCACAAAATAATAAAAACTTCTACTAATCAATAAATTTAGTGAGTTTTTAATATAAATTTAAAATTTACAACATAATTTTCTTTGAAAATTCACTAATCCTCTCTTTTTACTTCTCGCTTCTTTTCTTGTCTTTATCTAATCATCGAAAAAAAATAAATTTTTAAATTTATAATACTTGCTTTATAGTTTTTGTTGTGTCATAATAAAGTTTAAGAAAATATTGAATCTCAATTTAATTTGGGTTTCAATAATCTTTTTGAAGCCTTAATTCTAATTATTAATTTTTTATGTCAAATCTAGCTAAATTCCGCGAATTGGGGTTGTCCGAAGCAATGCTTGATTCTTTACAAAAAAAAGGTTTTGAAGAACCAACTGCAATACAAGCAAAAACCATACCATTTTTGTTGCAAAACAAACAAGATCTTATTGGTAAAGCCCAAACTGGCACAGGCAAAACCGCAGCCTTTGGCATTCCTATCATCGAAAGCATTGTGGCACAATCCAAAAAAGTGCAAGCAATCATCTTGGTTCCTACTCGTGAGCTTGCCATTCAAGTAACTGAAGAACTCAGTTCTTTCGCCGAAAATCAAAAAACCAACATCATTGCAGTTTATGGTGGTCAGCCAATTGAAAGACAAATCTCTAGATTACAAAGAGGTGTTGATATTGTTGTTGGCACTCCAGGTCGAATTATTGATCATATCAACAGAAAAACTTTAAAACTCGATTCTATATCTTATTTAGTGCTTGATGAAGCAGACGAAATGCTTAACATGGGTTTTGTCGACGACATTGAAGAAATTTTAAAATCAACTCCTACCTCTAGAAGAACAGTTTTGTTTTCCGCAACAATGCCTGCCAACATCGAAAGGCTTGCCAAGAAATATATGAAAAATCCCGAAATAATTTCGGTTTCTGGCGAGCAAATTAGCCGTGATAACATTCATCAAATTTACTTCGAAGTAGCTCAAGCCGATAAATTTGAAGCTTTGTTTCGCATCATCGATATCGAAGAAAGTTTTTATGGTATGGTTTTTTGTCGCACCAAAGTTGATGCCGATGAAATTGCTCATAAATTAGCCAACAGAGGCTGTCGAGCTGAGGCAATCCATGGCGATTTATCACAAGGTCAACGAGAAAAAGTATTGCTAAAATTTCGAGGCAAACAAATCACTATATTAGTTGCCACCGATGTAGCTGCCAGAGGCATTGATGTCGATAATTTAACTCATGTTATCAACTATTCTTTACCACAAGATCCCGAAAGTTATGTTCACCGTATCGGCAGAACTGGTAGAGCAGGAAAAACCGGCACCGCCATTACTCTTATCACTCCTTCTGAATATCGCAAACTTACTTCTTTACAACGAGTTGCTAACACTAAAATCACCAAACAAAAAGTGCCAAATGTTTCAGCAGTAATTGATAGCAAAAAACAAAGAATTAAATCTGCTATTGTCGATATTATTTCTAACAACGATTTATCTGATGTAGCAACCATAACCAAAGATTTGTTGAAAGAATTCGAACTTAATGAAAATCTTTTTTCTGCACTATTAAAATTGGCATTTAGAGACGAATTAAGTGAAAAAAGCTACAGCGAAATTCACGATCCCGAATCTTACAAAAAAAACAAAGATTTTTACTACGACGATCACGGTCTTACAGGCTATCGCCCGTTGGGTTCGCAAGAAAAAAGAAGTTATGTCGATCGCAAAGGAACAGCTCGCTTGTTTATTGCCAAAGGTAAAGTCGATAATTTTGACACTCATAAATTGCTCGATTTTCTTGAAAAAAGCACAGGCATTAGCAAAAAAAACATTGATGATGTAAAAGTTATGGATAGTTTTTCATTTTTTGCTGTGCCTTATGAAGAAGCAGAAAAAGTTTTAAAAATATTTCAACAAAAATCTGAAGGCAAAAAGTCTTTGGTATCCAGAGCTAAAGCCAAAAACTAACTATGACGAAAATCACTGCTAAATTAATCAAAGATCATAATTTAACACAAGAAGAATATACAAAAATACTCGAAATTCTTGTCAGAGAACCAACAATCACCGAGTTAGGTATTTTCTCTGCCATGTGGTCTGAACATTGTTCTTACAAGTCAACTAAAAAATGGCTAAAAACAATGCACACAACTGCTCCTTGGGTAATTTGTGGGCCAGGTGAAAATGCAGGAATCATTGATATCGGCGATAATCAAGCAATAGTTTTTAAAATGGAAAGCCATAATCATCCTTCTTTTATTGAGCCTTTTCAAGGTGCCGCTACTGGTGTTGGTGGCATTTTGAGAGATGTTTTTACTATGGGAGCAAGACCAATTGCCAATTTAAATTCTTTACGATTTGGCGATATTAATCATCCAAAAACTAAGCAGTTGGTTAATGGGGTGGTTTCTGGCATTGGTTTTTATGGCAATTGTGTTGGTGTGCCAACGGTAGGAGGCGAAATAACTTTTCACGAAAGTTATAACGGCAACATCATTGTTAATGCCATGACTGTTGGTTTAGCAGATACTAATAAAATATTTTATTCCGCCGCTTCACAAATTGGTGCTAGTGTTGTTTATGTTGGCTCAAAAACTGGTCGAGATGGCATTAACGGTGCCGTTATGGCTTCTGACGAATTTTCTGATAACAACGAAGATAAAAGACCAACAGTGCAAGTTGGCGATCCTTTCACCGAAAAATTATTGCTAGAAGCTTGTCTTGAATTAATGCAATCTGATTGCATTTTATCAATTCAAGATATGGGGGCTGCCGGTCTTACCTCTTCTTCTTTTGAAATGTCGGGCAAAGGTGGCACAGGCATTGAACTGCATCTTGAAAAAGTTCCGCAAAGAGAAACCAATATGACTCCATACGAAATTATGCTCTCCGAAAGTCAAGAAAGAATGCTGATGATAATTAAACCCGAACAACAAGATTTTGCCAAAGCAGTTTTTGACAAGTGGCAACTAGATTTTGCTGTGATAGGCGAAGTTACCAACACAGGTAGAGTGATTATTAAAATGCATAATCAAGTTTATGCCGATATTCCATCTGCACCGCTTTCGCAACAGTCGCCAGAATATGACCGCCCTTGGGTATAATACCGTTTCCACAAATAAATATCACACTTCGATCTAAATTCCCCGAACCCAAAGAAGGGAATATTTAGTTTTCTCGATCTTATCGCCCTCCCCCAAAAAATTATTAATGGGGAGGGCAAAAGTTTGCATCGCAAACTTTGGGAGGGGGTCAGAAAAATATATCACAAACTCAAATTCGAGTTTTGTTGATAATATAATTTACCCCTCCCCGAAGGCTTCGCCTTCGACCCTCCCTCAAGGGGAGGGTAATTAGATCGAGGTAATATTATCACCCTAGAATGCGGTATTTAAATGCGATATTTATTTGTGTAAATGGTATAATACTATTTACACAAATAAATACCACGATTCGATCTAAAATTCCCCTTCGTTAGTGCGGGGAATTTAGATCGAACAATGCTCGCCACCTCTTCTTTATTAACTTCGTAAATCGGTGTTGCTGTTTAAATCGATATTAAGAATCATGCCAAAGCCAATCATCATTGAGCCAATAATGGTGCCACCATACGAAACAAAAGGCAAGGGGGCCCCAACCACAGGCAACAGACCCATTACCATACCAATGTTGATAAACATATGCACAAAAAAGATATTAACCACTCCCATCACTAAAAGCCGGCCAAATTCGTGTTTGGTTTTGATGGCGATATTAATGCAAATGATGATGATAGCACAATAAATGGCAATAGTGCCAACTCCGCCCAAAAAACCCAATTCTTCGGTAAGCATAGTAAAAATAAAATCGGTTTGTTTTTCTGGTAAAAAATCGAGTTGACCTTGAGTGCCGTTAAGCAGGCCTTTGCCAAACATACCGCCCGAACCGATGGCAATTTTAGATTGAATGATGTTATAACCGCTACCTAAAGGGTTTCTGGTGGGATCTAAAAATATTAACACTCGTTCTTTTTGATAAGTGTGGAACAAAAAATGCCAAGCAAAAGGAATAGAAATTAAAACTAAAAAACCTGCCGAAATAAATTTCCACATTTTTACTCCTGCTATAAATAAAATAGAAACTCCAACCATCATCAATATTGTTGCCGTGCCCAAATCTGGTTGGTGAAAAATAAAGGCTGTAGGCACCAAAATTAATAATAATGGCACAATCACAAACTGAATTTTGCCAATATCTTTGGCTTCGGTGTTGTAAAAATAACGAGCCAAAGCAAAAACTGTGCATACTTTCATCAGCTCAGATGGCTGTATTTTGATTGGCCCTAGGCGAATCCATCTGGTTGCCCCCATGGCATTATGACTTAATTGCTCCATAATATCAACGGTAATAACCATAGCAAGAGCGATTGCATAAAACCAATAAGAGGCTTTAAACCAAATTTTAATATCGGTAATGGCAATAATAATCATCAACGGAAAAAACAAACAAAAAAATCCTATTTGTCTAATTGGCCAAGGATAAAAAGAGCCTCCCGCGGCAGAATATAAAACAACAAAGCCAATAAAAGCCAAGGTGGTAATTAATGCAATCAACAGCCAATTTAAGTGTTCTAGCTTTTGTAAAATCGACATTTTTTCTTGAGTAAGTGATGCCATATAAAGAAAATTAAATTAAATATTAAATTTCACTTGATTAAAAATAAAATATTATTAAAGTTGTTTTAGTTTTTGTAAAGAAAAATTTAACATCACCAATGTCTAACGATCAAAGTTATAAAAAAATTAAAACATGGTATTCTAATCGCTATCAATCGGTTTTAATACAAAGAAATATTTTGTTTCTATTTGCACTTATCGCGATGTTTTCTGTTGCTATTGCCGTTTTATTTGTAAGACAGGTGCTATCATCAAAAACTCTCGAACCTTATGTTATAGAGCTCGATAAAAACACGGGTATGACTAACCTATTGCAACAGCCAAACAACAGCAATCTTGGAATGCCAGTTGCTGGGGCGGGCAACGAGTTTAGCTCGTTAGAAAAATATTTTTTAAACGAATTTGTGCATGCCTATTTTAGCTTCGACAAATCTTCTTATCCACAAAAAAAAGAAAAGATTCGTTTATTCTCAACTCCCAACATTAATTCTGGTTTTTTATCAAAAGTTAATCCAGAAACTTTTAAAGAGGGCACCATTGAGGCGAGGGTAAAAAGCATTAACAAACAAGCATCTAATAAGGCCGTATTAACCGTTATTAAGCAAGTAAGCAACATACCAGGCATTCCTTCTGGCAAAAAAATAGAAGAAGTGACTATTGAATTTAATTTTTATCCCGATGATAAAGTATTTACTCCAGAAGAAAGATTAATTAACCCTTTGGGTTTTGAAGTTTCTGGTTTAGAAATCAAAGAAAAACTATATGAAGATTAATTCTATTACAAGCTTTTTTGCGACTAATTTTTTTATAAATTTTTCGTCAAAAATATTTATAAAGTTTTTGGCAAAATTTTTGGCAAAAAGTTTCTTGATATTTTTTGTTATTTGGCGGGTTGCTTCTGCTCAAACACCAATCACCACCGACTCCAGAATTCGCACCTTGGTTTACAATCCAAACGAAGTTTATGAGTTAAAATTTTATTACAATTATCAATCTTTTATTGAATTTGCCGAAGACGAAGAAATTGAAACCATTTCTATTGGCGAATCCTTCGCTTGGCGACTCACTCCTTCTGGCAAGCGATTGTTTATTAGGCCATTAGCGGTGGCGGCCCACACCAATGTTACCATCATCAGCAACAAAAGAACCTATCATTTCGATATTCGCTCCGACGAATTTACAGGCAAAGCCGACGAAGATTTGGTCTATACCGTGCGGTTTTTTTACCCACAAATCGGGCAATCTTTGCCAATGCCTCCACAACTTGCTTTGCCTAATGTGGCAGTGAAAATGCCTGTGCCACAAGTTCCTGTTGTTGTTCCTCCTATGAAAACTTCAGAAAACCCCAGAATAAGAATAGACGAACCTTTGCCTGGTGTTATTGAGCGAAATCCAGAGGGAAACGAGTTAAATTTTGATTATAGTTTTGCTGGTAGTGCCGAAAATATTATGCCAATCAAGGTTTTTGATAACGGCATTGAAACTAGCTTTCAATTTTCTAATGATAATTTGGCAATACCAACCATCAGTTCTGTTGATGTTAACGGCAAAGAAACCCAAATGACCTATGTTTTACGCGATAAATATGTTGTGGTGCCAATGGTTACCAAGCAGTTCACTTTACGAATTGGTGGCGATCTGCTTTGCATATACAACATTAAGTCTTTAAAATAAAAATAGACAAGCAGTTCTCGATGAACAATTCCCCTTCTGTAGAAGGGGTGGCACGAAGTGCCGGGGTAGTGTCGGCAAGCAGCATTCGGATTCCTTTGAAGTGGCATTTTTCCGTGTCTCCCAACACTACCTTAGTCTTTTTCCATAAGTTTGCACTTATGCGAAAATCCACACCTTCCGCAGGAAGAGGAATATTGCCCCATAGCTTTTATATTTCGCTCACTAAAAAAAACGAAATTGTCCTTGGCAATTGCCAGCATAAACTGCTTGTAAGCCAAGTTCTTGCTCGATACGTAGTAGTTCGTTATATTTGGCGGTGCGATCGGATCGGCACAAAGAGCCAGTTTTGATTTGCCCACTATTGGTTGCCACCGCTAAATGAGCGATGGTGGTATCTTCTGTTTCGCCCGACCGATGAGAAATAATGTTGTTGTAATTATTTTCTTTCGCCAAGGTAATGGTTTGCAAGGTTTCGGTGAGTGTGCCAATTTGGTTTGGTTTAATTAAGACCGCATTTGCCAATTTTTGTTTGATGCCTTGTTGCAATATTTTTGGGTTAGTTACAAACAAATCGTCGCCCACCAACTGCACTTTGTTACCCATTTTTTGAGTGATGTGTTGCCAGCCTAAAATATCATCTTCTGCCATCGGATCTTCGATAGAAAAAATTGGGTAAGCATCGACTAATTTTTGATAATAATCGACAATTTCTGTGCTGTTTAATTTTTTGTTTTCTCCTGCTAGATTGTAAATAGAATTTTCATAAAATTCAGAAGAAGCACAATCGAGAGCCAACAAAACATCAGAGCCAAGCTTATAATGTGCTTCATGCACCGCTTGTGAAATAAAATCAAGAGCTTGAGTTGCCGAAGAAAAGTTTGGAGCAAACCCGCCCTCATCGCCAACACTGGTGCTGTAGCCTTTTTTATGTAAATTATTTTTAAGGCAAGCAAATATTTCGGCACCCGCCCTTATTGCATCAAACATTGAGCCAGCGCCAACTGGGACAATCATAAATTCTTGAATATCAATGCTGTTATTGGCATGCTTGCCACCATTGATAATATTCATCAAAGGCACAGGCAAAACTTTGGCAGAATCGCCACCAAGATAGGTAAATAAAGAAAGATTAGCGTTTTTTGCATAAGTTTTTGCCACCGCCAACGACACCGCCAAAATAGCATTGGCACCAAGTTTTGCCTTGTTATCTGTGCCATCGAGATCTAGCAAAATTTGATCGAGCTGTTGTTGTTTTGAACCATCAAAACCAATAAGTTTCCTGGCGATTATTGTGTTGACATTTTCAACCGCTTTTAACACCGATTTGCCAAAGTAAATTTTTGGATTATTATCACGAAGTTCGCAAGCCTCGAGCTTGCCTGTTGAAGCCCCCGAAGGAACAGAAGCTGTGGCAGAAATGCCGTTTTGTAAAGTTATTTTTGCCTCTAAAGTAGGACAACCTCTTGAATCTAAAATTTGATAAGCAATTATTTTGGCTATGTTTGTCATAATTTTACTTGATTTTTAGCTATTTTTGACAATTTTTATGATAAAAATAAGGAAACAACTAAGCAAGAAAATTTAAAAACCAAACAACACAAAGCACTTAGGAGGTTTATGTTGTTGTTTTTTAATTTTCTTGCAAGATTTTAAATTTTTGACACTAAAACGGAATTTCGTCGTCGTTATCTTCGAGAGCGATTTGATTGTTTTTGCCACCAGAAGATTGATTTGACTGATAATCGTTGCCAGAATTTTGACGATCGTTTCTGTCAAGAATTTGTAAAACAGAACTATAATTTTGCAAAACAATTTCAGTGGTAGTTTTTTCGTTGCCTTGGCTATCGGTCCATTTGCGGCTTTGCAAAGCGCCTTCTATGTAGAGTTTGCTACCTTTTTTGACATAATTTTTGGCAATACCAACCAAACCTTGTGAAAAAATGACAATTCTATGCCATTCGGTTTTATCTTTTTTTTCGCCACTGTTTTTATCTTT
>RFXY01000250.1 GCA_009921385.1 Pseudomonadota bacterium | reverse complement strand
TTAAAAATAAATAATGCAACCATCTTTTTTAATTGAACAACAGTTTAAAGAAAAAAAAATTGTCGGGATCGATGAGGTTGGCAGAGGCTCTCTTGCAGGTCCCGTGGTTGCTTGCTGTGTTTTACTAAAACAAAATCACAATAATTGCCAAAAATACGATTATTATCAACAAATCAACGATTCAAAAAAAATTAAACCCGCCACAAGAAAAATATTAGCTAATCATTTAATGCAAGATATGCAGTTTGGCTTAGGTATTGTTGATAGCTTAACTATTGACAGAATAAATATTTTGCAGGCAACCAAAATGGCAATGCATCTTGCCTACCTAGATTTTTGTTTAAAATATCGATTTGAACCAGATGTGTTGCTTGTTGACGGCAATTTTAAACCATTTTCGCTACCAAAACAAACCATTTTATCAATAATAAAAGGCGATAGCAAAAGCCTTTCTATTGCCTCTGCCTCAATTATCGCCAAAGAAACAAGAGATGAGATTTTAACAAAATATCATCAGCAATTTCCGATGTATCATTTTAACACAAACTATGGCTATCTAACCTTGCAACATAAGTTAGCGATACAAAAATTTGCTCTTTGCCCAATTCATCGTCAATCATTTAAAATTAAAATATGATAATTTCGCAATATCATCAAGATTCCGTAAATCTCGCTATGCAACAATTGCAACAGCAACAAGTAATCGCCATTCCAACCGACACAATCTATGGCTTAGCAGTTGATGCCACCAATTTTGAAGCGGTCGAAAAACTATATGCATTAAAAAAACGAGAAAATCAAAAACCCATCGCTATTTTTGTGCAAAATTTGGCAATGGCAAAAGAAATTTTTGCTTTTAACGAATTGGCCGAAAAACTCGCTAATTTACATATGCCCGGTAAAATCACAATGATTCTACCTGCAAAAGAAAATAGCTTTAATTTAGCCACAAACCTTAATTATCATCATAAAACCATTGGTTTTCGCTTTGTTGATAGTTTTTTTGTGCAAAAATTATTACAATCTTATCAAAAACCTCTTGCAGTTACCAGTGCCAATATTTCTGGCTTTGAGGTTGCAAAATCAGCCCAAGATATTACAAAAATTTTTGATTTAGAACTGATTATTGATAACGAAAAAATTTGTTCTAACACAGCTTCAACAGTTGTTGAAATCACAGAAAACAATTTTAAGATTCTCCGCCAAGGCGAAGTGGTAATAAAGCTACAAATTATTGAAAAGGACCTTTATATAAACCAT
>RFXY01000249.1 GCA_009921385.1 Pseudomonadota bacterium | reverse complement strand
TGCAGAATCAGAAATTGGTGGCAAGGTTAAATCAGCTAAACCAATTCTATTATTAAAATTTGGATGCAAGGTATTTATTTTTGGATAAGCTTTAATATCGTCGGAAGTATAGCCATTTAAATCGTTGCAATAACTAAGTAAATTTCCCAAACAAAACCCTCTAACTTCTAACATTCTAGATAGACTTGACCTAGCAATAACTTTTTCATTATCATTGTAAAAACTAGAATAATTAGCATTATTTATACTTTTATTTAATTCAAGAAAATCTTGATCTGTAATAACAACAGATCTATTGCAAATTAATTTATTATCATTGCATATTTTTTGAATTTCTCTTTCATTATCAACACAATCCAAATTTAAAGCAGTGCAAGCATGTCGAGCAGAAGATATTTGCATACCCTCGAAATAAGAAATATCTTCTATAAAACCTGTATTTTTAGCAGCAACCAAGCTGTCTTTGGTTGTTTTTAGAGAATATTTTTCAGAAAAAGAAGAAGAGGCTTTTGTTGTAAACATTTCTGCAATATTTTCAAAAGTGGCACCACTATATTTATACTGGAACTGCACTTGCTGATCTAAAAATAAATTACCTGAATCATCAAGTTGATTTTCTTTTATAAGTTTCATTTTATTTAAATCTGGCTGTTGCCTTGCAAAACAAGCAACATTCTTAAGATCACTATCTCTTAACACCACAGCAGGTTTATTGTTATCAACAGAACCTCTATAAACACACAAAACTGGCAAGCCTTCTTTTTGTTCTTTTTTAACAAATATTTGAGCATATAAAGGCACAGGTTCGCCAGATTTAGCAGTATTTAATTGCGAAGAAATCATCACTCCATATGGCTTAAATGTTGAATTTGGTAGTGGAGTTGGATCACATATTGTTGATATATTGCTAAGAGCAGAATCGCGACTACCATCAAGATTTGGATTGTGATGTTTTTTAAATGATGTAGAATCATCACTAAACACACCACCAGATATTTGATTTGCAGTGAATCCACTTCTTAATCGCTCTAAAAGATCTTCTTCGTTGAGAAAACCAACAAGAGGTTGCAAAATAAATTTATCATTATCATAAGTAAAGATGGCGCTGGTATTTCCATCTACACCGGTAAATGCTTTTTTAGATACTGCAGTGATTGTTTTAGGTTTTCCTAAAACTAAATGGGTAAAACTGATTGGATATATGCCTAGATCAAGGAGCGCTCCCCCGCCAAGCTCTGGCGCAAAGAGACGAAACTTTGGA
>RFXY01000248.1 GCA_009921385.1 Pseudomonadota bacterium | reverse complement strand
CCTCTTTCTTTAGTCTTGAAAATTTAATGTATTTTTTCAAAATAAATAGCACAACAAAAGTTCTTGACATTTTTTTTATTAAAATATTATAATAGCAATACTTTTGAGAATTTTTTTTCATTAATGTTATTTTAATAACCATTTTATATGGCTAAAAACAGCGATAAACACAATAAAAATCACAATTTTATCAACAATTTTTCTAAGCAAAAGTTGCTTGATTTTTATCAAGAAATGTTGCTTATTCGTCGGTTCGAAGAAAAGGCAGGTCAGCTTTATGGCATGGGTTTGATTGCTGGTTTTTGCCACCTATACATTGGGCAAGAGGCCATTTCTACCGGTATGCACCACACTATGCAACAAGGCGACAAGGTAATCACCACTTATCGCGATCACGGTCATATGATTTCTCTTGGGTCTGATCCCAAAAAAATTATGGCAGAGCTTTTGGGCAGGGCCGATGGTTGCTCTAAAGGCAAAGGTGGTTCGATGCACTTATTTGATTTAGAAAAACATTTCTATGGCGGGCACGGCATTGTTGGTGCATCGGTGCCAATTGGGGCAGGCTTGGCTTTTGCCGATAAATACAACGGCAACAATAATGTTACTTATTGTTATTTTGGAGATGGTGCCGCTCATCAAGGGCAGGTTTATGAGGCTTTCAATATGGCAAAACTTTGGAATTTGCCAATTTTATTTATCATCGAAAACAACCACTATGCCATGGGAACCTCGGTTTCGCGATCTTCTTCTATCGCCGAATTGCATAAAAGAGGGATTGGTTTTAATATTCCTGGTTTTAAAATTAATGGTATGGATATTTTTGAAGTAATAGCCGAAGGTCAAAAATCTGTTGATTTTGTAAGGGCGGGCAATGGTCCGGTGTTGCTTGAGTTTGACACCTACCGCTATCGTGGGCATTCGATGTCTGATCCTGCCACTTATCGCTCCAAAGAAGAGCTTAATGGCAAAAAAGAGCAAGATCCTATCGATAGTTTAAAAAGCAATGTTTTGCAATATAAAATTGCCTCAGAAGACGATTTTAAAATAATCGAAAACAACATCAAAGCTCAAGTAAACGATATTGTTGAGTTTGCAAAAAATAGTCCAGAACCAGCAGAATCAGAGCTTTTAACCGAAATTTATAATTAAAAAACAATAAATAACATATGGCTACTTTAAGAAAACTTACTGTGAGAGAAGCTTTAAGAGAGGCAATGGCAGAAGAAATGCGCATCAGCCCCGAGGTTTATGTGATGGG
>RFXY01000247.1 GCA_009921385.1 Pseudomonadota bacterium | reverse complement strand
GCTCCCGATCCAGATCGCGAAGGCGAGTCTATCGCTTGGCATATTTTAGAAGTTTTAAAACAAAAAAAAGCCATTACCAGCAAAACCGAAGTTGAAAGAGTGGTTTTTAATGCCATTACCAAAAGTTCGGTGTTAGAAGCAATAAAACATCCTCGAGAAATTAACCTCGATCTGGTAAATGCCCAGCAAGCCAGAAGAGCCCTTGATTATTTGGTTGGCTTTAATTTATCACCAGCACTGTGGCGAAAATTACCTGGTAGTAAATCGGCAGGCAGAGTGCAATCAGTTGCTTTAAGGCTAATTTGCGATCGAGAGCAAGAAATAGAAATGTTTCAAACAACCGAATACTGGAGCATTGCTCTGCAACTAAACACCGAAAGTAAACAAGATTTTTTAGCAAATTTAATCGAATATCAAGGTAAAAAACTCGAAAAATTCTCGGTAAACAATCAGCAACAAGCTCAAGAAATACTACAAAATCTACAAGATAAACAATATGTAGTTAGTAACATCGAAAAAAAACAAACCAAACGAAAGCCCTACCCGCCTTTTACCACCTCTTCTTTACAACAAGAATCGGCCCGAAAACTTGGCTTTTCGGCAAGCAAAACTATGCTCATCGCCCAAAAACTTTACGAAGGCATTGAAATTAACGGCAATTCACTGGGTTTAATCACCTATATGCGAACAGATTCTATCCATATCATAAGCGAAGCAGTAGAGCAAATTAGGCAGGTTGTGCAAAATAACTATGGCTCAAATTACATTCCAAAAACCGCTCATATTTTTAAAAGCAAAGTGAAAAATGCCCAAGAAGCTCATGAGGCAATTCGCCCCACCGATTTTAGTCTTGAGCCAGAAAAAATTAAGCAGTTTTTAGAGCCCGATTTTTTTGCTCTTTATAATTTAATCTGGAAACGAACTTTAGCATCACAGATGTCTGAAAGTATTTTTGATCAGGTGATTGCCGAAATTACCACTAAGCCAAATTTTGCCAAAGCAAGAGCGGTTGGTTCGGTGCTAAAATTTGATGGCTTTTACAAAGTCTACAAAGAAGATCAAGACGATTCCTCTAACACCGAAGACGAAGAAAAACAGCCCCTACCCGAAATGCAGGTTAATCAAAGCCTCGATTTATTAAAAGTTCATACCAAACAGCATTTTACCGAGCCTCCTCCAAGATATTCTGAGGCAAGTTTGGTTAAAAAAATGGAAGAACTCGGCATTGGCAGGCCCTCTACTTATGCCGCTATTATTTCGGTTTTGCAAGAT
>RFXY01000246.1 GCA_009921385.1 Pseudomonadota bacterium | reverse complement strand
TTTCAAGAGCGAGTTTTAAATTTACTTTATCGGTAACATTTGTAACTTTTTTGGTTACTGTTTCGATTAGACTTATTGTTTCTGAAATGCTTTTTGAGTTTTTTAAATCTGTCTTAACTTTTACAAACTCATTACTCACCGATTCTTTATTGTCTTGCAAAGAATCGATTAGCTTATTTATTGCTTTTTCAGCTTGAGTCTCTTTGTAGTCTTGAGTTGCATTTCTTATTGCTTGCTCTGTTGCTCCAAGGCCATAACCAATTCCAACCAAAGAAACACCAGCGGTAGCAGAAAAGAGGCTTCCAGGAATCCGTTTTATGCTATCAATAGAATTTATTGGTTTTTCTGCTTCTGCTAATTTGACAAGATTACTAATTAGAGTCAATTTATCGATGTTTAGTAATGAATCTTGATTTATTGTATCTAAAATAGCCTTATGAATTCCTTTTAAATTAGAATCGTTTTGCTCTGAAGAGCTAAAATTTAATTGACTTAAATCGGTTTTTTTTGACAAGAATGGTTTAATTTTTTCTTTAAATTCTTCTATAATTTTTACTTGCTGATCTTTGTTAATTTGATGTTTAGTTAAGGTTTCTTGTAAATTATATTGAGCATCATTGGTTGCAATATTATAAGCAGAAAAATAAGAGTTGACAGCTTTATTAAGTGCATAAGGAGAAAAATTAATCACTTTGACTTGATTTTGTTGATAATCTTGCCAAATATTAGAACCACTCAATGCAAATCCAGCTTTTGCTCCTGTGATAATGCCAGCAGATATTTTAACAGGCGAATAAACCAAACCTTTTGCAAATCTTACAGCAAAGTCAGTAACACCATTATTTTTTTTATATGTTTCATAAACAGCACCAGCACCAATACTATCAACAACACCAACAACACCACCAGCAACACCACCAGCACCACCAGCAACACCAGCAACACCACCGACAGCACCAGCACCAAGAGTTCTAAAAGCAACACCAGCAGATCTAGCAACTGCAAAGGTGCCAGCAGAAGTATCGCTCGATGTAGATCGATAAACTTCTTTACCCAAGTTAAGGCCATCGGAAGCAAAACTCTTGGCAATAACTTTGGTAGCATTAGTAACATTGCCAGCACCAGCATAAAAAGCAGAACTAACACCTCTTGCACGAGCAGGAATGGCACCTACTTTACCAATAAAATTACTTCCCACATTTGCAATATATCCTCGTCTATCATTGCCAAAAGCTACATTAACTCCAAAATTATAAAGACCTTTGCTAACACCACC
>RFXY01000245.1 GCA_009921385.1 Pseudomonadota bacterium | reverse complement strand
AGATCTAGCAACTGCAAAGGTGCCAGCAGAAGTATCGCTCGATGTAGATCGATAAACTTCTTTACCCAAGTTAAGGCCATCTGAAGCAAACCTCTTGGCAATAACTTTGGTAGCATCAGTAACATTGCCGGCACCAGCATAAAAAGCAGAACCAGCACCTCTTGCACGAGCAGGAATGGCACCTACTTCACCAACAAAATTACTTCCCACATTTGCAATATATCTTCGTCTATCATTACCAAAGGCTACATTAACTCCAAAATTATAAAGACCTTTGCTAACACCACCGACCTTATTGACTCCAAAAGCAGCAACACTTTCTACTCTAGCACCAAAAGCACCAACTCCATCAACCCCAGCAGCAGCTCCTCTATTAGCACCTCTAACACCACCTCTCACCGCACCAACAATTGCAGGTAATGCAGAAAACACAAGGCCACCAACTCCACCCAATACTTTACCAGTTGTCCTAAGAACAGGATAGCTATCATTGCCCAAGTTATCACCAACTCTCACTCCACCAGCAACTCCAGCAATCAATCCAGCAACAGCTCCAGTAGCTCCACCAACTGCACCACCAGCTACTCCGCCCAAACCCCTAATCAGCATAGCTTCAACACCATATTTATCACGAGTTTCTCTTAAATTGTTCATCGAATACCAAGTGTTTTTTTGTTGCAGAACAATTTCTCTTTGCATTTGCAATTGTTCTATTTCATTTTGTTTTGACTCCCTATCCGCAACTTGCGATGTGGCATCTAATGTCGACAATTCTTCTTGAAGTGTTTTTATTTTTTTGTTAATATTTTCGACTTTGCCCTCAATATCTTTTTGTGTTACTCTAGGCAAATTTGAATTAAACAAATTATCTGCAGAAATATCGCCATTATCGTTTTCTAAATCACTCATCCAATTTTTGCCAGTAACAGCATTGGTAACATTGCCGAAAGATTGTTTGACATATTTTTCACCAAGATAACCCAACATACCAGGCATATTTGTTGAAGTTGAGGTTTTCCATTGTTTGGCTCGCTTAATTAAATTTTGATAAGTTCCATCATAACCATCTTTTGTTAATATGTTATTAGCCTGTTCTTCTAATATTTGCCCAATTTCAAGATCGCTTTTGCCTAATAATTCATCTTTATGCTCACTTTTATAATCATTTAATTTTTTCTGCAACGAATAAAACACTTCTCTTTCTTCATCTATTTGTTTGTTGTCGTTCTCTATTCTTTTGTCTGCCAATTTGCCACTATAACCAAAAGAAATTTTATCAATTAACCTATTTTGCATTCCACCAACCAGTTTATTAAATC
>RFXY01000244.1 GCA_009921385.1 Pseudomonadota bacterium | reverse complement strand
TATTTTGGCAACGAACCATCTAAACATCTACCACCAAAGGCAATAATTTGTTGCGAAGAATCGTAGATCGGAAAAATAATTCTTTGTCGAAATTTATTAAAAATTCTGTTGTTTTTATAACCAAAAATGCCAGTTTCTAATATTTCTTCGGTGCTAAAATTTTGTTTTTGTAAAAAATCAACCAAATCGTTATAAGAATTGTTGGCAAAACCAAGTTGAAAAAACTTGCTGGTCGCTTCATTCAGACCCCTGTTGGCTATATATTGTTTGGCAAATAAATTATTTTGTAAATTTTGCCAAAAAAACTGCCCAATAGTGTTTAAAAGCAAATATTTTCTTGCTAAAACTTGATTAGTGTTGGTTTTTTTGTGCTTAGGGAGATCAATATTATAATCGGTGGCTAGTTTTTGTATGGCTTCGGCATAGTTTAATTTTTCGGTTTCGCTGACAAATTTAATAACATCGCCACCCGCCCCGCAACCAAAACAATGGTAAAAACCCTTGATTTCGTTAACTGTGAATGAAGGAGTTTTTTCTTGATGAAAGGGGCACAACCCTAGTAAATCTTTGCCTCTTTTTTTTAACTTAACTTTTTTGCCAACAACAGAAGAAATGGCAATGCTTGAGCGAATTTTTTCGGCAAAATTTGTGGGAAATGCCATAAAAAATAGTTTTTTATTGCAAGCAAAAAAATAGAAATGAAAGCAAACATAATGGTGGGTCTGGGTGGACTTGAACCACCGACCTCGCACTTATCAGGCGCGCACTCTAACCAGCTGAGCTACAGACCCAAAATGATGCTTAAAAAGCAAAAACTTTTATTGGCATAAATTTTAAAGACAAAAAAAATAAAGTCAAATTGTTTTTTTAACGAAAAAAGATAAATTTATCTATAATAGACTAATCCCATAATTCAAATAAGCAGGTTCGGATTGGACTCTGCGGAGATCCCTCCCTGAAGGTTGCTGGTGTTTAAATACAAAACTTTCTCCATCAAATACTGCCGAACCAAATTTTTTTTTATCAATAATTAGGTTAAGTTTTGCTAATTCTCCAGATCTTTCATCTTCTTTCACTGTATCTATTATATGGTGGTAGAGTTTAAGTAATTTGTCTGTTACAATTTCTGTTCGACCTAGTTTTCCAGACTGCTGCCTTGCTAATTTTATTATTTCCCAAATCTTTGGTGTCATTGTTTTGATTTGTGGATTGTTTAATACTGGGTGGTGAGAAATTTCTATTATGTCTTCAATTTTTCGTGAATAACGAGAAGTATCAACCATGCCGTCAGTTATTATAGGTCGTGCTTCAATATCACT
>RFXY01000243.1 GCA_009921385.1 Pseudomonadota bacterium | reverse complement strand
ACTTCTTTTTATTGTGTTGAATTGTTCTTCGGTAAGACCTATCCATCTATCGTTTTCTGAAGTATTTTTTATTTCGATAAATAGATTCGGTTTTCGAGTAATATTGTTTTCGAATATAGCCACAATATCTGGTTCGTTTTGCACTTCATTGTTGCTTTTAATATCAAAATCTAAAATGTAATTTTTATTGCTATTTATAATTGTAAGAATTTTTTCTACTCCTATTTCTGTTAACTTTCCTAATGTAAAAGAATCTAAAATAGCACCTAAACCTCTGGGTTCGGCAGTTGTTCTGCCAGTAGTGTTTTTATTTGGATCAAGATAGAAATCGGTTGCAAATTTAAAGACCCTTTTAAAATCTTCGAAAAAAAGTTTATAGGCACTTTGATTATTCATATAACATCGCTAGTTTGATTTGTTCGGCAATTCTCTTGATTAGTGGCACAGCAACAGAATTGCCAAATTGTTTATAAAGTGCCGAGTCGGGCAGATTTTCTGGTAGTTTGTAATCAAAAGGAAAGCCCTGAAAATTGGCACATTCTCTTGGGGTGAGTTTTCTTATGCCATAATCATCGGCAATTATTGGCACATTGTGCCCGCCCATTCCCATATTGGCGGTAAGAGTTGGGCAAACTGCATTTTTATTTTGCCGAACATATTGTCTTCGCCATTGGTAAAGAGAATTTTTGCAGATCACTTCGTTTTTGATTTTTGCAAATAAAGGCTTATTGTTGTAATAATATTTTTCGTCAACTTGTTGTTGCAAGCAATTGGCAATAGTGTTGGTGAGTGGTATTTTGGTTGGAAAAGAAAAATTTTGAAAAGAGTTTTTATTTTTAAAGCCCACAATATAGATTCTTTCTCGATTTTGCGGTAAGTTAGCATATTCCATGGCATTCAACACTTTATCGCAAATAAAATAGCCAAGATTTTGCAGGGCTTGATAAATGGTTTTAATGGTTTTGCCCTGGTTATGGTTTTTTAGATTTTTCACATTTTCTAAAAAAATCACAGCTGGTTTTTTGTGCTGTAAAATTCTGATAATTTCAAAAAAAACATTGCCTCGAGCATCATCAAAACCATGGCGATAACCTGCAATAGAAAAGGGCTGACAAGGAAAACCACCCACCAAAACATTGGCATCAGGAATTTGATTTGAGTCAATGCAGGCAAGATCTGCCAAATGCAAATGTTGCTTTTTGCAAGAAAAATTATGATTAAAAGTTATTTGACAGTTTTTATCGAAATCATTAGAAAAAACACAGCTAAAACCAGCTTGCTCAAAGCCAATTTTTATGCCCCCGATTCCTGCAAATAAAT
>RFXY01000242.1 GCA_009921385.1 Pseudomonadota bacterium | reverse complement strand
AAATGCCTTCAGGAGGAATTGTAACAACAGGGGAGGCGGCAAACGATTGATAAATATTGAAAATTTTATTAAGCAAAACATCGACAAAGCTATTGCCAGGAACAATATTATGTCGGTAAGAATCGTTATAAGCTTGTACCCATTTCCAAGTAGTACCACCATCCTCTGTTTTAGCTTTTCTTCTAGGATAATTTATGTTATTATTAACAACTCTTGTTTGCTTTAATTGACAAGTATTAGCAGATTTAAAATCAATAAAACCCGATTGCATAGCAGTAAATTCGATATATGGATAAGGAGTTATTGTTAAATTTGAACAATTGCCATTTGTTTTTTTAAGATATAATGTTGCTCCTGGATAAACTATTGAAAAAGTTGCTACATTAATTGCATTGCCCTCAGGTTTTAAAGGCCTACCAAGATCTTGATAAACATCACGAAAATTGGTGGCATCAGTTTGGATTCGCACATTAATTTCACAATTGTTAAAATTATCAAAATACACCAGCAAAGGCGAATTGTAAGATGTTGGCATTTCGGTTTTTAAATCGCTGTAAGGGTATGTTTTTTCAATATTAGTGCTTGACGGCGGAAAAGGCTGTGCAAGAGTAGGCGGGGTATAAGAAGCGACATTGACATCTTCAACAGAAGTAGCCAAAGAATCAATTATCACCTTTTTAGCATAATTAGCAATTCTTACCTGTTCTTTTGCAGAATCATATTGTGTTGTTATGGTGCTACCACTGTATTTACAGTTAGTGGAGGAAGGGACACTTTTTATTTCTGGTACAGAAGCATCGCAAGCAAAATTAGCGACAGATAGTGGTGTCGTAACCATTATTTTAATATAACAAAAACTTTTACAAAGATCGTTATAATTAGGATTATTATGAGTTATGTTGCCCTTTTCTGTAGTGGTGAGCGAGCGATAGAGAGTATATTTAGAAGATAATGGTGCTGGAATGGAAATTATCTTCACATTTGGCTGATATTTTGTGTTAGCAGCAAAATTAAAAATTTTAGGAGTAGAACTACACGAACCGCTCGTCTCTTCATATAAATTTGGGTTATAACTTGTTATATTTTTATGACAAACTTTTTCTTCCGAAGAGCCCAAAGTAATTTGACCAGTTGCCTCAATTTCTACTTTTGAACCAGCAGATATTTGCAAGCCCCCCGTTGCTGTTGCCGAAGATTTGCTGGTTGTCGCCTTCCATGATGGCATAAATTTATCTTGCCAATCAACATTTTCTACCGAAGGTATCAAAAAACAATTAATACCAGCAGTAGAGCAACTGGAGGCGATATCGTTTATTGGTAT
>RFXY01000241.1 GCA_009921385.1 Pseudomonadota bacterium | reverse complement strand
TGATGGCATGGCGGTAGATATCAACAGCATTTTGCTTGCCAACAAAAGCCGAAATTAACATAAAAAGTGTTGATTTCGGCATGACTATTTAAAAAGATTGATATATTGGCGAAAAATAAAAACTCGATTGCGACTTTGCCCAGTTATTTCTTCAAGAATTTCTGCTCTAACAAAATCATCAACCAAATAATTTGCGGCTTTATAGGTTAATTTGGTTATTGCTTGAACCTCTTTAACATAAAGGCTTGGTTTTTCAAACAAGTGAAGAAGCAAAATAGTGGCATTTTGTGATTTTTTTCCAAAATTTTTGTTAATGATAAGTTCTAATGTTTTTTTTAGCTCCAAAACTTTTGATAAATTTTCGGTCGATCTTGTCGCGATTTTTTCGATACCAACTAAAAAATATTGTAACCATTGCTTCATATCATTTTTGGTGCGAACAAAAGTTAAATTATCATAATATAGGCTTTTGTTTTCTTCGAAATAAGCCGATAAATAAAGAAGAGGTTTGGTTAAAATTTTTTTATCAACCAAAAATAAAGTAATCAAAAGTCTGCCAATTCTGCCGTTTCCATCTAAAAAAGGGTGTATGGTTTCAAACTGATAGTGAGCGATGGCAATTTTAATTAATTCTGGGACGGCAATTTCGTTGTTATGAATAAATTTTTCTAAATCACTCATTAAATCTTCAATATACTCTGAGCTTGGTGGCACAAAAAGAGCATCGGCAGGGCTACTGCCACCAATCCAATTTTGACTGATGCGAAATTCACCAAGACATTTTTCTTGACCTCTTACACTATTTAACAATATTTTGTGTGTTTCTTTAATTAATCGCGAAGAAATCGGTAATTTTTCTAAAGAAGCAATAGCCTGATTTATTGCTTTTGTATAGTTTGTAACCTCTTTCCAATCATCTTTTCTTTCTGGTAAAATATCGGATTCATCTAAAAAAGATTCATCAATTTCGGTTTTCGTTCCTTCTATTCTGCTTGAAATCACGGCTTCTTTGTTAATGTTTAACTGAATAAATAAATCAATATTTGGCACTAATTTTGAAAACGAATTCAACTCTCCAAGTTTTATTGCTGCTTTTTCAAGCAATTGAATTATTTTTTGATCGTTTAATATCCAAGCATGGTTTATTTTTGTGGGCAAAAAATATTTATATCCACTTTTTGCTTTAATGATATTTCCTGATTTGTATTCTTCTAAGTTCATATGATTAAATTTTTAATTAAAGTAAAATAACAATTTTCTTATTTTACTTTAAGGCCTGAAAGTAAAATAACAATTTTCTTATTTTACTTTCAGGCCTGAAAGT
>RFXY01000025.1 GCA_009921385.1 Pseudomonadota bacterium | reverse complement strand
AAATATGTAAAGAAGTATTTTTTATCATAAAAAATTATAAAAATTTGGCAAAAAATAAGGCAATTTCAAATAAAAACAGCATAATTGTTGCCAATATTAGTTGGCTAAAAATATCGGGCGGGGTGAGAATGGCAGAAATAATAAAAATTACCACAATCACATATCTTCTTTTGTTTTTAATGCTTGCAATGTCGATGAGTTTTGTTTTAATTAACAATAAAAGCACAATAGGAGTTAAAAAAGCCAGCCCAAAACCAATAAAAAGATCGATAACAAAATCGAGATAATTGCTAATTTTCGCCTCTAAAACCAAATTAATTTGGGCAACATTTGATTGTGTAGAAAAAAAACTGGTTTCGTAACTAGCAAAAAATTGCAAAGCCAAAGGAATCACTAAATAATAAGCAAAAATCGCCCCAATAAAAAACAGCACAGGAGCAATCAGCAACAATAAAACTGCTACTTTTTTTTCTTGCCAATAAAGGGCGGGCAGTAAAAATAAATAAAATTGCAAAAAAGCAATTGGTATACTCACAAAAATCGCTGTGTAAAAAGCCAGCTTAACATAACTAAAAAAAACCTCAGAAGGACTAGTAAAAATCAGCTTTCTGCCACTAGGTGAGATAGATAAAAAAGGCTCTAATAAAAAAGCATAAATTTGATTAGCAAAATAATAGGCAACAAGAAAAGAAATCACAAAAAACCCCACCACCCACAAAAGCCGAAAACGGAGCTCGGCAAAATGTTGAGCAGAAGAATTATTTGCCAAACCTAAACCAAACATGCCTGTCGCAAATTAGCAATATTGCCAGCATAATTGTCGCTAGAAAAAACATAAGAACCCGCCACCAAAACATCGGCACCCGCCCTTGCCACCAAAGGAGCGGTGGCAAGATTAATTCCCCCATCAACTTGTAGCTCAATATTTTTGCCACTGTTTTTGATAAGTTGCTGTAAATTGCTGATTTTTTGTAACTGGCTGGCCAAAAATTTTTGCCCGCCAAACCCAGGGTTGACGGTCATAACCAAAATTAAATCGAGTTTATCAAGCAAATATTGCACCATATTTTCGGGAGTCGATGGCACCAAAGAAAGACCTGCTTTTTTGTGGTAAGATTTAATTAAAGCCAAGGTGCGATCAATATGCAAACAGCTTTCGGCATGAATAGTGATGATGTCGCAACCGGCATCGACAAAAGCAGAAATGTGATTTTGCGGGTTGTTTATCATTAAATGAGCATCGAAAGGCAAATTTGTGATTTTTCGCAAAGATTTGATTACTTCGTTGCCAAAAGTGAGGTTGGGCACAAAACTGCCGTCCATGACATCGAGGTGCAAGTAATCGGCTTTGGCTTGCTCTAAAAGCTTAATTTCATTGCCAAGTTGCGAAAAATCAGCAGAAAGTAAAGATGGGGCGATTTTTATCATTTTTCTTTTAAACAATTAAGGGCAACCAAATCGTAAATAGGATGCTCGAGACTAGACACAGAAGGGCTTGAGGCAAAAAGCCAGCCAAAAAATATAGGGGTTTTTTTATCTTGATAAATCTCAGAAACTTCGAGCAACATTTTGCTTTCGGGCTTTTGATATTCTGGGGCTTGCCAGCACTTGTGTAAAGTGATTTCGAGATTGTTGATGATTGCTGGCTTTTTTACTTGTAAAAAAATTTTTTCAACCTTGGCGGTGTTTTTGTTTAATAACTGGACATTGCCTGTGCTAGAAAAAACGATGGGCTCTTCTTTTTTGGGCTCTGCTTGGGGGACAAGATTATTGCTGGCATCTTCGGCAAAAGCACCAGAAAAGCTAGCAAGCAAAACAATTAGCAATATTTTTTGACAAAAACTATTTATTTTCATTTGTTTCGTTGGTGTTTGGTGTTTTAGTGTTGTTGCTAAAAATAAATTTACCCAAAAGTTCTTCAAAATTAACCGAAGATTGAGTGAAAGCTATTTCTTGGTTCGGTTGCAAAAACTCGTCGTCACCACCAACTGCAATGGCTAAATATTTAGAGCCAAGCAAACCTTCGGAAGCAACTTTAATTGAAGAATCAACAGGAATTAACACATTTTTATCGAGCTCAAAATGCAAAACTGCTTGATAGGTTTTGGCATCAAGCTCTTGCTTGGTGACACTGCCAATTTTTACTCCTGCTATTTTCACATCGGCACCGTTGCTAATGCCGTCGGCAGTGCTAAATTTAGCGAACAAAGGATAGGTTTGATTGCCTGTTGATTGATGGGTTTTTGCAAAAGAAGAAAAAAAGAAAAAACCAGCAATCACCAAAACTATGGTGCCAATAAAAAAATCAAAGTAGTTGTGGATTTTTTGCATAAAAAATTATTTTGGTTGCCAAAGATTTGGGGCAGAATTGGTTTTGGCGGTGAGCTTAGGATTATAAGCATTATTCGTGCCAGTTTGATTGGGCTGATGATTTATTTGCCAAGAATAAAGCAGCTGATTGCTGGCTGGAGGCTCGTTGCTACCATAATGCAACCACGAATGCCAATTGGCCGCAACTTTTGAAGCCTCTGGCTTGCCTTTATAAATCACAAACCGTTTATTGGTTTTGTTGTTTTGATAGTATTTATTGCCACAAGAATCGACCCCAACTTTTTTGTTGGCAAAACAAATGCAAAGCTTATTTAAAATATCGGTGATAACTTTCATAGAAAAGCAAAATTTAGATTTTATCATAATAATTATGCCCTTTTATTTTGTAAAAGCAAGCATTTAATCGTACTTCGATATAAATTCCCCTTTTTTAGAAGGGGTGGATTTTCGCATAAGCGATAGCTTATGGAAAAAGACCAAGGTAGTGTTGTGAGAAGATCGCCGATTGGTTTTGCGAAGAGATCCTACCGTGGCTTGCCAACACTACCCCGCCCGCTATCGCGGGCACTCCTTTCTAAAAAAGGGGAATTTTGCCCCAGTTCTGCTAATAACAGCAACCAAATAAATATGGGAATGTATTTTTTCGCCAAAAAATAATTTAAGAACAAAAATGTTATAAAATATTTTGCATTTTGAATTTTATGTGAGTAAAATCTTAGTAGCTTTTCAATTAATAAGTTTATTATGAAATATAGTTGCTCTACTCGAATTTTTCATTGGCTGATGGCTCTGGTTATAACCATAACTTTTGCCTTGGCTTTTTATATGACTTCTCTTAACACAGAAAATCCCGACAGGCTGTTTTTTTATTCTTTACACAAATCTTTTGGGGTTTTGTCGTTGATTTTGCTGGTCGCCAGAATTGTCAATAGATTTTTACACAAAGCACCAGAATTGCCTCAAACAATTGCTCCATATTTGGTAAAATTGGCAAAAATAACTCACTTTTTGCTTTATTTACTGATGTGCTTGGTGCCACTATCTGGCTATTTAATGTCTAATGCTTTTGGTTATCCAGTAAAATTATTTGGTATGATTTTGCCAATTTTAATTGAAACCAATTTTGATTTAGCAAAAAATTTCTCCGAATTGCACGAGTTTTTTGCCTTCACTTTGCTTGGCTTAATCATTTTGCATTTGTTAGCAGTGTTAAAACATCATTTTATCGGTGCAAACAAGTTTGCCATAATTAAACGAATGCTGTAAAATATGCTAAAACCTAGAATAATTCCTTGCCTAGATGTTAAAAACGGCCGAGTTGTCAAGGGTGTTAATTTTGAAAATTTAACCGATGCTGGCGATCCTGTCGCTCAAGCTCAATATTATTATCAAGCCAAAGCCGACGAACTCTGCTTTCTCGACATTTCTGCCACTCAAGAAAATCGGCAAAATATGTTTGATATGGTAAAAAAAGTGGCTTCAACTTGTTTTATTCCCTTTACCGTGGGCGGTGGCATCAAAGAAATGAGCGATTTCCTCACCCTAATGCGATGTGGTGCCGATAAGGTTTCTATCAACTCTTCTGCCATCAGCAACCCTAGCCTAATCAGTCAAGCGGCTAATAAGTTTGGCTCACAATGTGTGGTGGTTGCCTTGGATGTTAAAAAAACCGCCAACGGCTACGAAATATTTAGCCACGGCGGTTTAAAAGCCACTGGTTTAGATGCCATCAACTGGGCAAAAAAAGTGCAGCAATTGGGAGCGGGCGAAATTTTGCTTACCTCAATGGATAAAGACGGCACAAAAAGTGGCTACGATCTCGATTTGCTAAAAGCCATCACTAGCAAAGTAAGTATTCCCGTCATTGCTTCTGGCGGAGTTGGCAATTTAAACGATTTAGCAGATGGCTTAAAAGCTGGGGCTTCTGCTGTTTTGGCAGCTTCTATTTTTCATTTTAGGAAATTTTCTATTGCCGAAGCCAAACAATTTTTGCAAGAAGAAGGCTTAATTTTACACTAAACGGCACTGTTGCATCCCAAATTATATTTTACTTTATTTGCCATTTTTGGTATAAATTTCAGCTATTTTTAGCCTAATATATTGATATGAGGCTAAAAATAGGTAAAATTTCTTCTCAAAACTAGCAAAAAATTAAAATAATTTTGGCAAATTTGAAATTCAACAGTGCCTAAAACTCTAAAAAAATCAGTTGTAATTAAAATATTTTTTGTTTAAAATGTTACAAAGGGCAGTTCAATCCCTCGAAAAAACTTCTTTTTTCTTTAAATTATGGATATTTTCAATACTCATCAACTACAACCAAAACTATTTACTGCCGAAGCGGTTTCAAGCGAATATCTGCCAGTATTAATATTTTTTGCAGTTGCTTTGGGCTTGTCTTTATTAATTGTGGTGTTGCCTTTTATCATCAACAAACTTCGCCCCAATAAGCACAAAAATTCGCCCTACGAGTGCGGTTTTGAAGGTGTTGGCGAGGTTAGAAATCAATTTAATGTAAAATTTTATTTAGTTGCCATCTTGTTTCTTATTTTCGATCTAGAAATAGCCTTTTTGTTTCCGTGGGCGGTTTCGTTAAAAAACATTGGTTATGTCGGTTTTTGGTCGATGATTTTTTTCTTAACCACACTCACCATCGGCTTTATTTACGAACTTAAAAGAGGTGCCCTAGAATGGTAAATTCTCACATAACCACCAAATCTTTTTTGCATGAAAGCGATTTTAACAAATTGCCTCAAGAAGTTGCCAATCAAGGCTTTCTCACCGCCAAGCTCGACGAACTAATCAACTGGGCTCGCTCAGGTTCGCTTTGGCCCATGACTTTTGGTTTGGCTTGTTGTGCGGTTGAAATGATGCAAACAGCAGCCAGCCGATACGATATCGACAGATTTGGCATGGTTTTTCGACCATCACCAAGGCAATCTGATGTTATGATTGTGGCGGGCACTCTTACCAACAAAATGGCTCCTGCCTTACGAAAAGTCTACGATCAAATGTCGGAACCTAAATATGTGGTTTCTATGGGCAGTTGTGCCAATGGCGGTGGCTACTATCACTATTCTTATTCTGTGGTCCGAGGTTGCGATCGCATTGTGCCAGTTGATGTTTATGTGCCGGGTTGCCCGCCAACGGCAGAGGCTTTGCTTTATGGTCTGCTGGTTCTACAAAACAAAATCAGCAGACAAAAAAATTTTAAACGATAATTTATGTTTCAAGATTTAGCTAAACAAGCAAAATATATTCAAGAACAATTTCAGAAAGCTACTTTGCAAACTTCAATTAGCAACGACAATTTAATTGTGCTGTGCCCAGCTGAAAAAATCACCCATCTGCTTACCTTTTTAAAACAAGACGATGCCCTTTCTTTTAAAACTCTTGTCGATCTTTTTGCCTGCGATATGCTTTATTTAAAGCAACCACGATTTGAAGTTGTTTATAATTTGCTGAGCTACAAACTAAACAGCAGAATCACCCTAAAAGTTTGCATTGACAGCACTAAAATAGAGGTGCCAACCGCCATTAATGTGTTTAGTTGTGCTGGCTGGTATGAAAGAGAAGTTTTTGATATGTATGGCATTTATTTTAAAGATCATCCAGATTTAAGAAGAATTCTCACCGACTACGACTTTGTTGGGCATCCGCTACAAAAAGATTTTCCGCTCACTGGCTACCAAGAGGTTCGTTATAGTGAAAAATTGCAACAAGTGGTTTATGAGCCAGTAAAACTTGCTCAAGAATTTCGCAATTTTGATTTTGATATGCCTTGGCATGGTCCACAAAACAACACTAACTCTAAACAATGAAAAAAATTTGGCAATCCTTTTATAAAGCATCATTAGGGCAAGAAACCACAAAATCGGTTGAGATTTATTGGTTTTTATCTTTGTGTTTCTTATTTTATATTGTTAATAAAATTCATACCTATTTTGCCACTCGTTATTTTCTGTTAAGTATTTTTCTTGCCTTGTGTTTTTGCTGGCATCTTTATGCGGTTTATAAATGCAAACCAGCTGTCGTTGAAAACAAAACCAAAGAAGAACAGCAACTCGAAAAAATCAAAAAACCCAAATCTTTATTAAAAAAAATCTTATTGCAAGAGCCAATTTCAAAGCCAACTTGGCGACAAGTGGTGGTGGTTGTCGATATTTTACTTATTTTATCGGCACTTTCTTGGCTATAACCAAACACAAAATTTATGCCACACTTTCAATTGCCTTATCAAGCCAAAAATACAGATTTTTCTATTCTTTACCAAAATGCCCGAATTATCGATCCCGCCACTGGCTATGATTGCCTCGGCAATTTGCTAACCATTGGCAACAAAATTGTTGATTTTGGCCCGCATTTGCAAGCAACGGCAAATTTAGTTATCGATTGCCAACAACATATTTTGGCTCCTGGTCTCATCGATTTACAAGTGCATTTTCGCGACCCCGGCCAACACCACAAAGAAACTTTGCAAACTGGCTCGGCTTCTGCCGTGGCAGGTGGCATCACCACCGTGGTTTGCCAACCCAACACTTCTCCTTGTCTTGATTCGGTTTTTACCTTAGAATATCTCAAACTCAAAGCCAAAGAATCTGCCTATTGCAATGTTTTAGCCTATGCCTGCATCACCAAAAATATGCAAGGTCAAGAACTCACCGAGATGTATCTCTTAAAACAAGCAGGTGCAGTTGGTTTTACCGACGACGGTTTGCCTGTGATGAATGCCAACATTATGAGAAGAGCTTTTGAAACCAGCAGAGATCTTGATGTGGTCGTCGCCCAACATGCCGAAGATTTAAATTTATCCAACAAAGGTTGCATCAACGAAGGTGAAGTTGCTCATCAACTTGGAGTAAGAGGCATTCCAAACATTTCTGAGTCTGTCATTGTCGAACGAGACTTGGCAATATTAGAGGCCACCAAAGGCAAATATCATCTGTTGCATGTGTCAACCAAAGAGGCATTATATGCGGTAGAAAGGGCAAAAAATAAGGGCTTGGCGGTTACGGTTGAAGTTGCTCCGCATCACTTTACTTTAACCGACGAACAAGTGTTAATTTCTGGCACAAATGCCAAAATGAATCCACCACTTCGCTCACAGCTCGATAAAGAGGCATTGCTAGCAGGTTTAAAATCTGGTCTAATCGATGCCATCGCCACCGATCATGCTCCTCACGATTTGGCATCAAAACAAAAACCGCTTCAAGAAGCTTCTTTTGGCATTGTGGGGGTTGAAACTTTGCTGTGTTTGTCGTTAGATTTATATCATCAAAAACTTCTCACCTTGCCCCAAGTTTTGGCAAAACTCACTTGCAATCCAGCAAAAATCATCAATCTTGACAAAAAAGGTATCATTGCCAAAAATGCCATCGCCGATTTGGTGCTAATTGATCTTGATTTTTCTTGGCAAATTGATAGCAATAATTTTCATAGCAAGTCAAAAAATTCGCCTTTCGACGGCATAAAAACCAAGGGCAAAACCTTGCTTACCGTGGTTGATGGTGTTATTGTTTTTGATGATTTTACCAATAAAAATTCTACTGGTAAAAAATATTAATATGATAGTCATCGAAAATCTACATAAAACCTATCAAAAATCTGCCAAATCTCCACCAAAAATCGCTTTAAACGGCATTAATTTGCAAATTAAAAAAGGCTCTTTTTTTGGTTTATTAGGGCCAAACGGTGCCGGCAAATCTACCATAATCAACATTTTAGCTGGTTTAGTCAAAAAAACCAGTGGCAAAATCGCAGTCGCCGGGCTTGATCTCGACACCCATCTATGCGAAAGCAAATACAAAATTGGCATTGTCCCGCAAGAATTAATCATCGATCCGTTTTTTAATGTCTACGAAACTCTCGAAATTTATGCTGGCTATTTTGGAGTGCCAAAAAATCAACGAAGAACCAACGAAATCATTCAGGCATTAGGGCTTGCCGATAAAGCAAAATCTGCACCAAGAGCATTATCGGGTGGTATGCGAAGAAGGCTTTTAGTGGCAAAAGCCTTGGTGCATAATCCCGAAATTTTGGTGCTAGACGAGCCCACGGCAGGAGTTGATGTGGAGCTACGAAATCAGCTATGGGCTTATGTGCAACAACTAAATCAGCAAGGAACTACAGTTTTACTTACCACTCACTATTTATCAGAAGCCGAACAACTCTGCAACGAAATTGCGGTTATCAACAAAGGCAAGGTTGTGGCACTTGACAGCAAACAAAATTTGCTAAACAGTCTAGCAGAAAAGCAACTAATTCTCCACGTGAAACAATCGCTTACCGAAAATAAAATTTCATTGCCAAAACTTAATTTTAGCCTAGGCAATCAAAATGAAATTATCATTAATTATAATCCAAACCATCTTTCTATTGCCGATATTTTATGGCAAATCAACGAAGCAAAACTTGATATTTTAGATATTTCAACCAAACAGCCCGACCTAGAACAGGTTTTTCAACACATTATTCATGAAAATGCATAATGGAACTGTTGCACCAAAAATTATATTTTACTTTTTTGCCATTTTTGACATAAATTTCAGCTATTTTCAGCCAAATATGCTGGATATAAGGCCAAAAATAGCTAAAATTTCTTTTTAAAACTAACAAAAAATTAAAACAAATTTGTGATGCAACAGTTCCACAATCTTCTTTCTATCTTACCCTTGAAGCAAGAGCAAATATTGCAAATACTCGAAGTGGCAAAATTTTATTATCAACATCCCAAGCAATATTTTGATATTTTAAAAGGCAAACTATTGATAAATTTTTTCTTCGAAAACTCTACTCGAACCAGAATGTCTTTTGAGTTGTCGGCAAAAAAAATGGGAGCAGAGGTGATAAATTTAGACATCTCTCTTTCTTCTTTAAAAAAAGGCGAAACCATCATTGACACCGCCAAAACATTGTCGGCAATGCAACCCGATTTTGTGGCAATTCGTCATAATTCTAGTGGCATTTTGCAAGTGCTACAACAGCATATTTCTGCCAGTTTAATCAATGCAGGCGACGGCACCAACGA
>RFXY01000240.1 GCA_009921385.1 Pseudomonadota bacterium | reverse complement strand
GATGCCGATCTTGCTTATGATCTTGAAAAATCTTGCATTTTAGATCAAGTAAAAGCAGGTGTGGCGGTGCGAATGGCAATTTTACAACATTTAAATAGTAATTTTGCTGTTTGTTAGATAATATAACAAAATCGCCAAAAGTGCAGAACACAAAGAGGCATAAAGCACCGCGATTTTTGCCAAATTAAGTAGTTGAGGGTTGTTAACAAAAGCCAAGTTCCCAATAAAAATACTCATAGTAAAGCCAATGCCAGTAATAATCGCCACTACATAAAATTTTAACCAACTCACCTCTGTAAGTTGCTGATTAGCATCATAATATTTTGGCAAAGAAACGATCTTTAGTTTTATTGCCACAAAGCAAAACAGCATCACCCCCAGCTGTTTGCCCAAAAATAAGCCAAAAAATACCCCAGAAAATAAATTATCGCTAAATAACGACAAAGAAAAACTAGGCAAAACTATGCCACTATTGGCAAAAATAAATAACGGCAAAATAAAATAATTAACCGCAGGAGCGATGGTGTGAATAATTCTTGCCAAATGTTGCCTTGGAATGCAAATTGCCAAAATCACTCCGGCAATAGTGGCATGAATGCCCGACATTAAAATTGCAAGCCACAAGCAAAAGCCGAAAAATAAATATAAAAATACAATAATTTTTTTTGGCAGATGATAAAATTTAGGCAAAATCAACAAGCAAAATAAGGGCAAAAAGGCAAAAAACAAAAATTGCCAATGCAGTTGCTTGGTATAACATAAAGCAATAATAACGATTGCCACCAAATCGTCAAAAATTGCCAAAGAAATCAAAAACACTTTTAAAGATTGACAAATTCCTTTGCCAAAAAACGACACCACTCCGTAGGCAAAAGCAATATCGGTGGCGGTTGGCACAGCGAAACCCGCCAAATTGCTGGGCTGTTGTTGGTTAAAAAAATAAAAAATTATTGCTGGCACCACAATGCCACCAATCGCCCCAATAGCAGGGAGCATTGCTTTTGCCTTGCTTGACAAATGGCCGATAGTGAGCTCTTGTTTTAGCTCACTGCCGACCAACAAGAAAAATATCGCCATCAAAAAATCAGCAATCCAAGTGTGTAAAGTCATATGCTTGCTAATGCCAAGCATTTTTAACTCTAAAGGCAACGAGATAGAAAAAAAGTTTTCATAATTCGCCAAACCGCCAGAATTCGCAATCAGCAATGCCAAAAAAGTGGCAAAAAGCAACAAAATGCCTGTTGTCGATTCTAACTCAAAAACTTTTTTAACAACTTTTATCATAAAGATTTCTGTTTATTTTTGTGTGCAACCAATTGGCTTTTTATTGTGTTTTTTGTTAAATT
>RFXY01000239.1 GCA_009921385.1 Pseudomonadota bacterium | reverse complement strand
GAATTGCCATTTTTAATAGCCGAAATAAGTTGCGGTTTTGCCAAATAAGATTGACTGGTATAAGTTTTAGTGATTCTATCGGAGTTATTAAAATTGCCAAAATCAAAATAAAAAATATTATTGTAATAAGCATTTAGCATAATTCTTTCTCCTGCATTTTCTGTGGTTTGGGTGCTAGAATTGATGGTGAAAGTGGCTAAATTGCTTGATTTAACATTTTGCACCACAAAAATGCTAATTTCGTTTTGATCGGCAAGAATGTTGGTTGGCAAATTTTCTGTTCTTAAAAAATCGTTACCATCAAAATAAAGTGCTGGCAAATTATTGATAGCAGAAACATAATATTTAGGGCGATTAGTTAAATTATCGGCAAGCAGATTTAACCTTGCCGGATAAACTTTTTGCAAGTTAACATCTTGCCACCAGCCTACGGTTTGCTTATCGGATATGTCGGGCAAAAAACTAGTGCCAGCCACATTATCAACTTTAAAAGAATTTAAAGCAGTAGCATCGAGCCACAAAGCGATGTTTTCAATTTTTAAAACACCGCTAGATTTGGTAATTTTTTGAGCAGAAATTAAAGATGCCTTGCTCACAAGATTGTTGTAATTGCTAATGCCAACAAGCAAAATGCCTAAAATTAGCACCACAATAGAAAGTTGAACCAAAGAGAAGGCTTGTTTATTTCGTTTTAACATATTTTTATTGCTATTTAATTCTCCATTTTTTTAACAAATATTGCTCAACTTTTATTCTTTCTTTATCGGCAAGGCTTTTGTTAAAAACCAAAACTTCACCTAACCAACCTTTAAAATTTGCACCAATTCTAATTCTCATATTGCTAGCAATGCCAAAATCACCATCGCCAATTGCAGAGTTATCGCTTGCAGTGTGAAGCAGATTGCCGTTAAGATATAGCATAATATTGTTAGCTGTTTTAACACCTGTAAGCATTTGCAATTGTTTTTGTTGAAATGAATTTCGGCTTGCTGTGGCGGTATTGTTAAATTTCATAGTCATGTTAGTAGAATTATAGCCAAAATTAACCACATCATTCGTGCCAAAACTAATAATTGAGTTGCCAGCAGAAGAATTATCAAACATCACAACCACAAAAATTGTGGCTTGATTTTGCAAAAAAACATCGGCTAGCACCAGATTTTGGTTTACTTCATTAGTAAATTCTAAAAAGTTCGTGCTACTTCCTGCAAAATAAAGCAAAGGCAAGCCGTTAATCACATCTTCTTTATATTGCGGTTGATTTGCTTGGTTTGTTTGTTTTAGATCGAATTTTTTTGTGACTGGTTTGAGTGGCGAAATATCTTTCCAACGAATAATTTTTGCATTAT
>RFXY01000238.1 GCA_009921385.1 Pseudomonadota bacterium | reverse complement strand
TATGGAGTAAAAACAAAACCCCTCCCTCCACAAATCAATGTTTATAGAGTTGAAGCTGTAGCACAAGATAAACAAAGCCAACTTTCCTAACTATTTAAAACTCCCGAAATCGTTTTTTCAAGCAAAACATTTGGCAATAAAAAAGAGTCGTGGCCGTTTTCACTATCTATCGCCACCAAGCTCACTTTAATACCAATGCTTGCCATGGCTTGAGTGAGTTTTTTAGATTCTGCTGGTGGAAACAGCCAATCGTCAGAAAAAGTAATCAAACATACTTTGCCATTTTTATTTTTTGCAAAACCCTCAAAAGCTAAACTTAAATTATTTTGATTATCGGTTGCTAAATCAAAGTAATCAACTGCCTTGGTGATATATAAATACGAGTTTGGGTCAAATCTTTCAACAAATCTTTTACCTTGATGATGCAAATAACTTTCTACTTCAAAATCTTTGTTAAAACTAAAAGATTTGTGCCGATTTTTTAAATCTCGACCAAACTTTTTTTGCAAAGCACTCTGCGATAAATAAGTGATGTGGGCAGTCATTCGAGCAACCGCTAAACCCTTGCTAGGAAATTTTTTTTCTAGCAAATAATTACCGCCACACCAGTTTTCATCGGCCATAATTGCTTGCCTACCCACTTCGTGAAAAGCAATATTTTGTGGCGAATGATGATAAGAAGTTGCCATAGGAATAGCAATATCAACCTCATCTGCAAATAAATTAAGCCAAGAAAGCACCTGCATACCACCAGTTGAACCGCCAATAATTGCATAAAGCTTGCTAATGCCAAAAGATTTTATCAATAAATTTTGAGCTCGAACCATATCGGCAATAGTTACCATCGGAAAATCAAGCCCATAAGGTGTTTTAGTGGATTCGTTAAACTCTTTTGGTCCGAAAGAACCCATACAGCCACCTAAAATATTGCTACAAACAACAAAAAATTTATTGGTATCGATTGGTTTATTTGGCCCAACCATAAATTGCCACCAGCCATCTTTGCCTGTAATCGGGTTTTTGCTAGCTAAATACTGATCGCCAGTAAGGGCATGACAAACTAAAATCGCATTACTTTTGCCACTATTAAGCTTGCCGTAAGTTTGATATGCCAACGGAAAGTTGCTAATTTCTAGGCCAGAATCAAGTTGCAAAGGTTTTTCTTGAGCTAAAATAGCTATTTGCCCTATTTCATATTGTGTAAAATTTGCTCCAAAATTTGCAATAACTTTCATTGATTTATTAAAATGGTTTCTTTAAAATGGAAATAGTATTATATTTTAAACATTTTAATTAATAAAGCAAATGACTAGTTCTCTTAACAAACTAAAAGAATTTCGCATACAAATAGATGCC
>RFXY01000237.1 GCA_009921385.1 Pseudomonadota bacterium | reverse complement strand
ATCATAACATAAATTATAAAGTTTTTCGTATTTTAAAAATTTAATTTGATAATTATTCATAAAAGATTTATTTGCCTAATTTCTGTTTAAATAATTAACATCTTTTTAAAATATTCTAAAAAAAACGAAATTGCCCTTTTTGGTTGCCAGCATAAACAGCTTGTAAGCCAAGAAAATGCTCTATTCGAAGTAGCTCATTATATTTAGCGGTGCGATCAGATCGGCACAACGAGCCAGTTTTAATTTGCCCAGCATTGGTAGCAACCGCTAAGTGAGCTATTGTGGCATCTTCTGTTTCGCCCGAGCGATGAGAAATAATATTGTTGTAGTTGTTTTGTTTTGCCAAAGCAATGGTTTGCAAGGTTTCGGTGAGTGTGCCAATTTGATTTGGTTTAATTAAAACTGCATTAGCTAGATTTTGTTTAATGCCTTGAGCTAATATTTTAGGATTAGTTACAAATAAATCATCACCCACTAATTGCACTTTATTGCCCATTTTAGCGGTGATTTGTTGCCAGCCAGAGATGTCGTCTTCGGCCATCGGATCTTCGATAGAAAAAATGGGGTAAGAATCAACTAATGTTTGATAATAATCAATAATTTCGAGGCTGGTTAATTTTTTATTTTCGCCAGCTAAATTATAAATTTCATTTTCATAAAACTCCGAAGATGCACAATCAAGAGCCAGTAAAATATCAGAGCCAAGCTTGTATTTGGCTTGATGTACAGCCTCTGATATAAAATCGAGAGCTTGTATTGCAGAAGAAAAATCAGGAGCAAAGCCACCTTCATCGCCAACACTGGTGCTATAACCTTTTTTATGAAGATTGCTTTTTAAGCAAGCAAATATTTCGGCTCCTGCGCGAATTGCATCAAACATCGAATTAGCGCCAACTGGAGCAATCATAAATTCTTGAATATCGATGCTATTATTAGCATGTTTGCCACCATTGATAATATTCATTAATGGCACTGGCAAAACATAAGCAGAATCGCCACCAAGATAAGAAAACAAAGGCAGATTAGCATTATTTGCATAAGCTTTTGCCACCGCTAAAGAAACCGCTAAAATAGCATTGGCACCAAGATTAGCTTTATTTTCTGTGCCGTCGAGGTTTATTAAAATATTATCGAGTTCTTGTTGCGAGCCACCAAACCCAACTAATTTATTAGCAATGATAGTGTTAACATTTTCAACCGCCTTTAAAACTGATTTACCAAAATAAAATTGCAAGTTATTGTCGCGTAACTCACAGGCTTCTAGCTTACCAGTAGATGCTCCAGATGGCACCGAAGCGGTGGCAGAAATGCCGTTGTTTAAAATTACTTTTGCCTCTAAAGTAGGGCAACCTCTAGAATCTAAAATTTGATAAGCAAT
>RFXY01000236.1 GCA_009921385.1 Pseudomonadota bacterium | reverse complement strand
GTGAAACTGCACAAATTCCATATCTTGCAGTGGCAAGCCAGCTTTTAAGGCAAGTGCAGTACCATCGCCTGTGCAAATGCTCGAAGAGGTGTTGTTATGATAAATCTGGCTATAACCCCCAGTGGCTAAAATAAGGCTTTTACTGGTAAAAATAATTAATTCACCTTGGTTAAAATCAATCGCCAAACAGCCGTAGCATTGATTTTGCTGAATCAATAAATCGATCACCAAAATTTCGTTTAAAATACTGATGTTTCGCTTTTTAACTTGTTGCAATAAAGTGTGAAGCAACGAGTGGCCAGTTTTATCTTGAGCATAGCAAGCTCGATATGCCAAGCCACCTTTTCCGTAGTTTAAAGACTGCCCGCCATAAGGTCTTTGCTCGATTTTACCAGAAATATCGCGAGAAAAAACCATTCCTTGATGCTCTAAAAATAAAATTGCTTCATTAGCTTTAGAGCATAAAATTTCTACTGCATCGGCATCGGCTAAATTGGCAGAGCCTTTAATGGTATCGTAGTAATGCCACTGCCAACAATCAGGGGTTACATTGCCTAAACTAGCATTAATACCACCTTGAGCTGCCACGGTATGGCTGTGATTAGCAAAAACTTTACTTACTATGGCAATGTTTATTTTACCATCTGAGTTATCAAAGGCCGAAATTGCCGAAGTTAAACCGGCTCCACCAGCACCAACAATTAAAAGATCTAGTTGTTGATGCCGAATAGAAAACATATTACTTATGAAATTTAAAATAAGAAATTTCTATATCGGGGCTTAAAAACCCATCTTTTACTGGCTCTGTTTTGGCAAGGTCGGTAGAAAGATATTTTAAGGCAGAATCGCAAAAAATTGTAGCAACTTGGTGATTTTGGCTATTGCTAGCAATGATGGTTTTAAGAGCTGCCAAAAAATTACAACCAGAAGAAATACCCACAGAAAGCCCTTTTTGATTAAGTTTTTGAGCCATCAAAATAGCATCACCATCGTCTATGCTGATGATGGGGCTTAGCTTGTTTAAGTGTAAAATTTCTGGAATAAACTCATCGCTAATACCTTGTATACGATGTTTGCCAATTTTTTTGCCACCAGTGGTTAAGGTTGGCGAGTTTTCTGGCTCAACTGGATGGCAATTAATGTTTAGATTATGTTGCTTACAATACTGATAAAAGCCCATAATTGTGCCACCAGTTCCAACTCCTGCCACAAAAGAGTTTAAATTTATGCCTAAACTTTGGGTTTGTTGAATAATTTCTGGAGCGGTAAAAAGAGCATGAGCATTAACATTTTCGGGGTTGGTAAATTGCTCTGGACAATAACCGTTATTTTTTTTGGCAAATTCTCTTGCCATAGCAATTGAGCCTAAAAAACCACCTTC
>RFXY01000235.1 GCA_009921385.1 Pseudomonadota bacterium | reverse complement strand
AATGCTACCAAGCAAGGTAAACCTACTAAAAGCACTATTGGCAATTAAACGTTGAGTGTTGTTATATTTTTCGTTAATCAAAATAATTGTTGACAATTTCATAAGCGATAAACTCACAAATAAACAAAAAAATAACCAAAAAATATTATTAGTATTGAGAAAAATGAAGATATAAACAATGCAAAGCAAAGAAAAAATCGCCCCAATAATCATTAATAGTTTTAGTTTAATCACAGAGCAAAACCAACTAATCGGCACATAACAAATGTTGCCAAATAAAAAAGCAGAAAGCAACAACGATGCTTTATGTGGCTCCATACCAATTTTAAGGCCATAAATCACAGCAAAACTCATGCATGAAGTAAGGATAAAACTATAAGAAAAGCCAGAAATCATTATTTTTGGTGAATAACTTAAATATTTCCAAAGACTTACATTTTTTTGCTCGGCAATGCTTATTTCTTCTGTTTGCACTTTGCTTAAAATAAAGGCAGAAGCTAGAAAGATGCCAGCAATACAAAGAAAAGTAAAAAAATTATCTTGCCAATTAAAGAAATTTAACAATACAGGGCCTAAAGCATTGCCACACGAAGCCAAAGTTGAGCCTAAAGCAATAATAAAAGCTCTTTTTTTTGGCTCAGCTAAATTTATCATTAAAGTGTTGCGAGTAATATTGGTAGTAAATAAAGATGTTCCTAGACAATAAACAACAATTAACCATAAATAAAATGAAATAAATTTGTATAAACATAAAGCAGAAAAGGCGGTAATTACAGTACTTACGATAATACTTTTTACTAAACCAACTTTTTTAGCGAAATTTGGCAAAAACTGCGAAAAAATAACTCCTGCTCCAATTTGCACAATGGTAGATAAAGAAATAAGCAGTGAATTTTGAGTGTTTTTCTCTAGTCTAATAGCAATAAAAACCAACAACAAACCATAAGCAATAGAAGCAATAAAAATAGACAACATTAGCAAAAATAATTCTTTTTGATTTGCTTTCTTTTGTTGATGATTTGATAAAGAAGCAAGATTGTTAATGATGTTGCTTTCGGCATAATCAAAATTTCTTAACACATTACTAATTTTATTTTTTCTGTGATAAATTAATGCCATAAATTAATATTGAGTGAAATATAATACACAATACAACAATGCCTTTAAATCTTTTTATTGATTGCAAAGCGATAATTTTAGCTATTTTAAAGCTAAAATTCAAGATATTTTATTAAAAAAAATAACAAATCACCAAGAATGTTTTTCTATTTTAAAAACACAATAGTGGAAATGACATCATCTTCTTGTAATTAAAAAAATATTGATAATAATGATTTACCATAAAAATACATCTAATACCATTTCAACTTGACAATAAATAAGAATAAGGATAGAATGCAAAATTAATA
>RFXY01000234.1 GCA_009921385.1 Pseudomonadota bacterium | reverse complement strand
AATCTGTTATGCAAAATAATGCAGTTTCTGGTTTGCAACAAAATAAAAATTTTCAAAAAAACATTACTAAAAATGCTTGCTTAGTTTTTAAAGACGGCACTACTTTTTATGGTTTTGGCATTGGTGTTTTAGGCACTGTTTTTGGTGAAATTTGCTTTAACACCTCCATCACTGGCTATCAAGAAATTCTCACCGACCCTTCTTATGCTGGGCAAATTATTACTTTTACCTTTCCACATATTGGTAATGTTGGCACCAATTTATCAGATATTGAGGGCAAAAAAACAATGGCAAAAGGTTTGATTATTAATCAGCCAATCACCAACCCTTCTAATTACCGCTCGCAACAACATTTAAACACTTGGTTAATTAGCCAAAATCTCACTGGCATTAGCGGTATCGATACTCGAGCCATCACTCAAAAAATCAGGCAAGAAAAAGCTAGTACTGTATCAATTTGCTACACCGAAAATTTATCTGATGCTGTTATTTCACAAATCGTTTCGCAACTTCAGCAAGCTACCGACCTCACTAACACAGAGTTAGCACTACAAGCTAGTCAAAAAACCACTTACCAATGGAAGCAAGAAGGAGCTTGGCTACAAAACAACAATCAATATCAAGCCATTAATTCAACAAAATACAAAGTAGTTGCTATCGATTATGGAGCAAAACTAAATATTTTACGATGCCTCACTCAACTAAACTGCGAAGTGGTGGTAGTTTCTGCTAATGCTAGTTTTGCCGAAATTATGAGCCATAATCCAAGCGGAGTATTTTTATCAAACGGCCCTGGCGACCCGCAAGCAACCGCAGAATATGCTCTACCAGTAATCCAAGAAGTTTTAAAAAATAATATCCCACTTTTTGGTATTTGCTTAGGGCATCAATTATTAGCTTTAGCAACTGGTGCAAAAACCACCAAAATGGCTCAAGGCCACCGAGGAGCAAATCATCCAGTAAAAAATCTTAAAAATAATAAAGTTGAAATCACCAGCCAAAATCACGGTTTTTGTGTTGATACTTCTTCTTTACCAAGTAATGTAAAAATTAGCCACATTTCATTATTTGATAACACCATAGAAGGTATAGAATTAATCAACAAGCCAGCATTTTCAGTGCAGTATCATCCCGAAAGTTCTCCTGGCCCTAGCGATAGCTTTTATTTGTTTGAGCAATTTATTGAATTAATGCAACAGCACTCAAAAGCAAAAGTTAATTAAAAAAACTTAATGTCGCCAATTAATTTACAAAACTTATTTTATTGTCTTTGTTATATTCCTTTAATTAGCTCTTTACTTTGCCTGCTTTTTACTTATCAAAATATCGCCTTTTATATTACCGCCGTTTGTTTTGCTGTTGTTCTGTTGGTTGTTGCAGTGTTGTTATCGGTTTTTTTTACATCTCAAAACAT
>RFXY01000233.1 GCA_009921385.1 Pseudomonadota bacterium | reverse complement strand
AACCCTACCGTCACCCTTACTTCTGGCTCTGATACTTATCAAATTTGCCAATGCGATAGTGATCAATATTATGTAAAAAACGGCAATGCAAACGAGTGTGTTACAGGCTGTAAAATGCGAGTCGATATGATTGGCCCAGGAGAAATGGTAGATTCTAACAAACTTTATTATCCAGGGCAACCAGCATCGGAAGTTGTTAAAGATGTTAAGTGCCTTGCAAATGCTAGTAGAAATAACAGTGCCGCTTTTGGTATTCTAACTATTCAAAGCACCAAATTTAAAGAATGCGTTTTTGGCACTAGTTATTTCGGTCAAAAATTATGCACTTGCGATTCTGGATATTCTATGTTAGCAAAACATAATATTGCTAATTTAAATGAATTCATATCAACAAACAGAACAATATATAAAAATGAATATAAAAATTTTCCAGGCAATAAAGCTTCTTATAGCAGTTTTGAGCAGATTACCAATTATACTGCAGAAGTTTATGATTGCTTTACAATGTGCTCTGCCACAACTTCAGATATTGCTAAACAAAATGTTGTCGATACTAATAGAAATTTAACTAACTTAGCAATTGGCTATGATAAAAATGAGGTAGCAAATAGCTCAAGAAAAACTGAAATTATCGATAGTTTAAATTCTATAGCTTTTAAACAAGCTGCCGGAGTTCCTGCTGATAATGCCTATCTGCTTTCTGATAAAGCAAAAAACAAAAAAATATTACAACCTCTTACCTGCAAAAAATCGCAACCGATATCTTTTCGTCTACGAATATATTATGACGAAAACTCACCAAGCACAACATATAGACTGTTTATGCAAGATTCTGAGGCAATAAAAAATAGCTCCATACCTCATTTACAAATTTATTCTGGCGGTAGCTTTTAAAAAAATATTTCTAACAAACTATTGTATATTAAAAATATATAAATTAATATAACATATAATTTAAAACTTTAATTATTTATTTTATGCCAACCTTTGCACCTCTCTTAACATTATTTGTTCTTACTTCTAAAATCAACGAACACAAAGCACAAGAAATTCATATCGAAAATCGGGAAGTATTGGCAAAAGCTACTTCGGGTTCTTCGTTATTTGCTGAAATTCAAAAAATAATAGAAGAATCGGGAAATACAACTTGGGATCAATTGTTTCAAAAATTTTCTGGTGACAATTCTAGTCCTAGTGGTTTAAAAATACAGCTTCTTCAACCAGAAGCATTACAAAATCAAAATTTTCTTTCTAAACCTGTTTCTGACAAATCTTTTTTTGATTTATTGAGAAATTTATGGCCAAGAAGACTTGATGTAGCAGGTGATATACATTCTTGCACTGATGGACAGTTATGCGATCAAATCTTACATGGTGCAATATTAAACGGTTTATGTGCTAAAAGTTGCATAGAGAATATTGGCGGTTGGCTTGCAACCG
>RFXY01000232.1 GCA_009921385.1 Pseudomonadota bacterium | reverse complement strand
TTGGCAACAAGTTTTAGCTCAAATTCATCTGGCAAGAGCAAAACATCGGCAATTAAGATATTTTCTTGCTGTTTTTGCCATTGTTTATTTTTAGAAGCAATAGTAATATCTTTTACTTTATTGGTATATTTACTGCCAATTTTTTTAAAATTAATTTGCAATAATAAATCAGCAATTTCGTTAATTTTATTACTTAAAAGCACTTCTTTTACATTTAGTTCTTCGGCAATCATGTAGCTAAAATCGTTTAGCCAATTTGTATTGTTGCCAATAATTTCGAGGCTTAAAAGTGGTAATCTCACTCTTAAGTTATGCTTTTCACGAAGCGACAAGCCAGCAGAACAGATTTTTTGCACAACATCGAGTTGTTGAATTAATTGCAGATTATCTGGTAAAAAATCAAGCCTTGGATAGCTTTGTAAATGCACTGAAAGATTGCGATTTATCATATTAATTCTCCTATAAAAAACACTTGTTCTTGCTCTTGTTTTAGCAAAGAAGCAACTTCGTGGGCATGATTTTTATCGACCACCAAAACCATACCAATGCCACAATTAAAGGTTCGAAACATTTCAGAATCTGTAACTTTACCTAATTTTTGTAAGATTTTAAAAATTTCGGGTTGAGGCCAAGCTTGATAATTTATTTTAGGGCTAGTATTTTGAGCCAAAACTCGAGGTAAATTTTCGGTTAAACCTCCGCCAGTAATATGTGCTAGAGCTTTTATTTTGCCAGTTTTAAGAGCAGAAAGACAAGATTTAACATAAATTTTTGTTGGGGCAAGTAAAACTTCGCCAAAAGTTTTATTATCGTAGGCGATACTCTGAAAATTTAAGTTATTTTGAGCTAAAATATATCGAGCTAAAGAATAGCCATTAGAATGCAAACCGCTTGATGCTAAGCCAAGTAAAACATCGCCTACTTGGGTGGTTTTTGGTAAAATTTCGTTTCTTTCTACTGCTCCAACTGCAAAACCAGCTAAATCGTAATCTTGGTTGTGATACATGCTAGGCATTTCGGCAGTTTCGCCACCAATCAAGGCGCAATTAGCTTGTTTACAACCTTCGGCAATGCCAGCAATTACTTGACTTGCCGTTTCAACATTTAGTTTACCGCAGGCGAAATAATCGAGAAAAAACAATGGTTCTGCACCTTGCACAACTAAATCGTTAACCGACATAGCTACTAAATCGATGCCAATGGTATTGTGTTGATTAGTTTCGATAGCAATTTTTAATTTTGTACCAACTCCATCAGTAGAAGAAACTAAAACAGGATCTTTGAAATTGCACTTCGCTAAATCAAATAAAGCCCCAAAGCCTCCTAAATTTGGATTTGAACCAATTCGAGCAGTTGCTTTTGCAAAAGGTTTGATTTTTTCAATTAAATTGTTGCCTGCATCGATATCGACACCAGCTTGTTTATAGTTTAAAGACATAAGTTGTGATTTTTAAAAATAAAAAACGATTTTTAAAATTATAGATT
>RFXY01000231.1 GCA_009921385.1 Pseudomonadota bacterium | reverse complement strand
TTGATGCCGATGAACCATATTGTTTTAATGTTGCAAGTTTTGCAGCATCGGCAGGGAATTTTGGCAATGCGTTATCACGTTCCGCTTTTTGTAAATCCGCTAATACTTCTGAAGGTTTCTTAAAAACTGGTTGCTCCATTTCAGACCAACGTGGAGAAACACCAGGTTTTTTTGGTTCTTCCGCTGAACCTGAAACATAAATAAATGTTCCTATTGCCGCCGCCGCAGTAACCGCCTTAATAATTAAACCAATTGGCGTTGCGCCACCAGCAGTTAAATTAAACAATGCGCCTGCCGCCGCAGCTTCTTTCATTGCAATGGCAAGGTTGGCAAAATTTACTGCCATTGTCCCGATTGCAAGCACAGCAGCACCCGCCGCAATTCCTTTTAATGCGGCACTAAATGTTTCAATTTTCAAAACATTTGATGAAGCAAAAGGTGCAATTAAATCTGCAAAAGCAAGCGTTAAATTTGTTAAATTCTTTTTAAGAGCATCAGAAACCTGACCAACATTTTTTATTGATTCATTATATTTATCAAATTCTCCCGTGCCTTGTTTAAGTGCATCAGCAACAGCTTTTAAATCAACTCCTATTCCAGCTTTACCAAAAATTTCTTTAATTGCTTTAGTTTTTTCAAATTGATCTGTAATGTTTGATAAACCACTTGCAACTTTTTGTATTGCTTCATATGGGCTAAATCTTTTTAATTCATCAAACGTAATTCCTAATTTTTCAAATTGAGCAATTGCAGAATCGTTTCCTGTTTTTGCATCAGCAATTTTGCCAAACAATGTATTTATTGCTTTGCCTGCTCCATCTGCTTTACCACCTGATTGTTCTAATGCATCGCGAAATGTTAAAACTTCTCCTGTGCTTAATCCAAAACTTTTTGAAAGATCATCAATTTCATCCGTAAGTGCTACCGCTTCATGGTATAAAACACCAAAGCCTAATGCAGCACCTATACCAGTAAAATCTTTAAATTTATCAGATAACGTTTTTACCCTATCACCTAAAGAATTAAATTGCGCTTGCAACTCTTTAGCAGAACGTTTTGCTTTTTCAGTTGCGGTATCCCATTCAACAGTAACAAGCCCTAACTTTACCGATAATGAACCAATTTGTGCCATTATTTACCCCTTGCCGCTTTGCGTGCAAATTCATCAATTGCTAGTTTTAATCTATCACCCAATATATCTGTAACCAATTTTGCATTTCCTTCTAATGAAGTTCGCAAAAAAGGATGTTTTGGGACACGGGCATTTCCAAATTCTTGAGATACCGCAACAGGCTTTTTATTACGCCACGTTGGTTGCAAATAAACTTTACCTTTTTTAGATGTGCGAGTTTGATAATGCAATTGTGAATCATCGCGCAATGGGTTTACCGATACCCGCGCCATGTAAATTTCACCACGTTCGTAATATTTGCTTTTCTTATCGATTATGCCGCAAGTTAACAGTTGATAAGCATCAAGTTTCGGGGTCAAATCCATTCC
>RFXY01000024.1 GCA_009921385.1 Pseudomonadota bacterium | reverse complement strand
GTGTGTTGCCGACACTACCCCGTCGACCTTCGGTCGCCACCCCTTCTGCAAGAAGGGGAATTCAGATCGAGATTTGCTTGCCAAAACTACCTCCACTCAAGCGAGATCTTGTAAAAATTGTAAAACTTGGTGAGCTAAAGCAAATTTTTGTGTTTCGTTAAAATTTTGATGATGGGCAAAAAACAACAATTTTTGTTGTGGTAAAATTTTGATTTTGGTTTGTTTTTGCAAGCTAAATGCTAAAATTTTGTCGGCAAAACTGCATTTATTTTCATAAAAACCAATCTGCACTCCTTGATTTACCAACTCTAAACTGGCGATTTGCATTTGGCAACAGCGATGTTTTAAAATTGCCATTTCAAGCAAGTTAATTGTTTCTGGTTGCGGTTTGCCAAAGCGATTAATTAATTCGTTAAGTAAATTTTGATATTCTTGTTCGGTGCTAAGGCAAGCGATTTTTTTATAAAAACTCATACGTAAAGACAAGTCGGGCATATAATCTTCGGCAATAAACATCGAAATACCCAGCTTTACCGCCACTTGATGATTTGGATGATAATTTTCTGTGCCTCCATCGTTTGCTTTTAATTGATTGACAGCATCAAACAATAGTTGCTGATAAAATTCTGCTCCAACTTCGTTGATATGCCCCGACTGCTCTTCGCCCAACAAATTACCGCTTCCGCGAATATCAAGATCGGAACTTGCCACATTAAAACCAACGCCAAGAGAATCTAGCCTTTGCATCACTTCTAGTTTTTTCATATTTTCTTTGCTAGTTTTTTGATTTTTATCGAGCATAAAATAGCAATAACCTCGGGTTTTTCCTCGACCAACTCTGCCTCTTAATTGATAAAGTTGTGCCAAACCAAAATGTTCGGCCTTATAAATAATCATTGTGTTGGCATTGGCAATGTCGATGCCAGATTCGATGATGGTGGTTGAAAGCAACACATCGATTTTACCTTCTAAAAATTCGTTCATAATTTGCTCTAATTTCGCTCCTGGTATTTGCCCGTTGGCTACTGCAATATTTAGTTCGGGCAACAACACCTGCAATCTAGGAAAAATTTCTTGCAAATCTTTGATTTTTGGCACCACAAAAAATACTTGCCCGCTACGGTTATATTCTCGCATAATCGCTTCCCTGACAATCACCGAATCATAAGGCAAGACAAAGTTTCGCACCGCCAATCGGTCGAGAGGAGGGGTGGCGATAAGGCTTAAATCTTTCACTCCGCCAAGCGACATTTGTAAAGTTCTAGGAATTGGAGTTGCCGAAAGAGTGAGTAAATGCACGGCATTTCGTAGTTTTTTTAGTTTTTCTTTTTGAGCCACCCCAAAATGCTGTTCTTCGTCGATAATTACCAAGCCCAAATTAGCAAATTTAATGCCATCAGCAAGCAAAGAATGAGTGCCAATGACAATATCTAAGTCGCCTTTTTGCAAATTTTCTTTGATATTTTTTGCTTCTTTTGGCGAAGTAAGTCGAGAGAGTAGGGCGATTTTTATTTTGCTGTAAGCAAATCTTTTGCTAAAATTGCGATAATGTTGTCTTGCCAATATGGTGGTGGGGGCGATAATTGCAACTTGCATTGGGTTTTGTTGCAGGCAAGTGATGGCAGAAGCCCTAAGTGCCACTTCGGTTTTGCCAAAACCAACATCGCCACAAATAAGCCGATCCATCGGTTTGCCACTTTGCAAATCTTGCTCGACTTCTAAAATTGCCTTGGCCTGATCGGGAGTTTCGGTGAAGCCAAAATAAGCGATAAATTCGTTATACAAATGTTGATCGACCTGAAAAGCAATGCCTTGGGTGGTTTTTCTTATGGCGGCGATTTTTAATAATTCTTCGGCGGTGAGTTTGATTTTGTCTTGGGTTTTTTTGCAACGACTTTTCCAGTTGTTGGTGTTGCCGAGTTTGTCGAGTTGTATGGCGGGGTTTTCGGCAGAATATCTATAAATCAAGCTAATATCGTCGACAGGCACAAACAAAGTGTCGTTGTTGGCATATAAAATTTTTAACATATCAACTTTAATGCCTAAAACCACCAAAGGATGAATGCCTAAAAATTTGCCAATACCATAATCGCGATGCACCACCAATTCGTTGCAAGTGATTGCCAAAGTTTCTTCGATAAGTCTTTGCGAGCCACTTTTATTGCTTTGTTGATGATGAGATTTTTCGCCAAACAAAGCTTGTTCGCCGATTATAAAAAAATCATCTACTTCAAAACCAAAATGCAAGGGCAGTTTTGCTAAACTAATTTTATTAATAAAAGTTTTTTGTATTGCTAAGAAATTGTCTAATTCTTGGGTATAAAGTTGATAATCGTGCAAAAGTTTTGGCAATCTTTCTTGCATACTTGGCTGTAAATAGCCAACCATAAAGCGATTTTGCTTGCTTTGATGAGCTTGTATATATTGCGAAAACAAGGTGAGCGGATCTTGTTTATTAATTCTGGCGGTAGCAGTAAAATTAGGTATTGGTCTGATGTTTAAATCGAGTTTAAGCAAATTATTATTGCCGATATTTTCGTCTTCACTAAATTCGAGCACTAATTTTTGATTGTTGATGTTAAATTTATCATACAACAATTCTGGCAAAATTGGGTTATATAAATTTTCTGGATGAATTTTTTGTTCGTGTAGCCGATTTTGATAATATTCGCAGATATTTTTATAGCGATAATCAATATTTTGGCTTAGGTTTTTATCATAAAAAACCACAGGCTGTTGAAAATAATCAAAAATACTTACCAAATCTTGTTGGTAAAAAAATGGCAACCAATTTTCTAGGCCAGGATAGTGTTTATGAGTACTTACTGCATCGTAAAGCAAATCGTTTGATTGATAAACAAAAGAACTGCGATATTTTGCTTGAAAAGTTTGTAAATTTTCTGTTTGAAAAAATAACTCGCTGGTTGGTAAAATTTCGAGTTTTTTGACCTCTTCGTAGCTTAATTGAGTGATGGGATCAAAAATTTTAATCGATTCTATTTCTTCGCCAAAAAAATCAAGACGATAGCCAATTACATCGCCAGCTTGTTGCAAAACTAAATCGACAATGCCACCTCTCATTGCAAATTCACCAACTTCATTGGCGGTGGTTTGCCTAGTGTAGCCTAAATTTATTAAAAAATTAGCAATAGATTTTAGCAAAACTTTATCGCCTTTGCTTACCGATAAACCGATATTGTGTAGTTCGTTTTTGGCAATGGTTTTTTGCACCAAAGCATTCACAGAAGTGATGATTAATCGCGGAGAAATTGCTGGTTTTTGCAATAAAAACAAGGCTTTGATTCGTTGAGCTAAAATTTGCGGTTTAGGCGAAGAGCGATCGTAGGGTAAAGAATCGAAAGCAGGAAAGCTAATAATTGGCAAAGAAGGCGAAAAAAACTTGACTTGGTTGGCTACAAATAGCATTTCGGCATCGTTGTTGGCAATAAAAACGATATCGTTGGTTTTAAATTGAGCCTGGGCAATAACTTGTGAAATAACAAAACCCTTGCTGTCTTGCGGGCAGTTAATAAAAACGGCAGAATGATTGAGATGTTTGAGCTGTAATTGATAATTCATAAGCTTGATGATATTTTTTGGGCGAGAAAAAAACTTACTTGCCAATCGAGATTGATTGGCTTTTGCCAACTATTTTTTTGTTTTAGTAGTGTCAAAAAATTATTGTGTTGATGGTTTTTGGTGTTGGCTCCAATATTTTTAAAATAACTTACGGCTTCTTTAAAACTGATAAAAGATTGTGAAAAATCTTGCCAAGAATGATGAATAATTGTAAAACCGCAAGCCAATAGATTTTCTTGAAATTGTTGATGGCTTGGCAAATCGTTGATTTTGACTAGGTTAGTTAAGTTTTGTAAAGAATTAGCATTAGGCAAAGCTACTGCCAGCAAAGCATTTTGTTTTAAAACCTTGTGCAAACTAAACAAAGCAGAAGCAGAAAGCCACTGCAACACAAAAGAAGAAACAATAAAATCGAAATAATCAGCGCAAAAGGGCAGGTGATTGATATCGGCCAACACAGGAAAGAAATTGCTGGGGCGATTTTGCCAAGATTGTAGCATTGACAAGGCAAAATCAACCTCATAAATTTGAGCAGAATCGGCAAACTGCCAAGTTTTGCCAACAATACTGGTGCCAGAGCCAGCATCGAGAATTATTTTTGCCGAAGATAAATATTTTTGAGCTAATGAATATAATTGAGAGGAGCTTTTTTGCTGAATTTGGCTATATTGCTGATAGTTTTGAGCTTTTTTGCTAAAATTGTGGCTGATTTTATGAGGGTTAAAAGAGCTATTGTCAACAACGAAATGCATAGACTAGTTATTTGACAAAGTTTTTGAGCATAAATTTTTAAGTGGTGGGATTGGTAGGGATCGAACCTACGACCAAGGCGTTATGAGCGCCCTGCTCTAACCGCTGAGCTACAATCCCCCTAAGTAAAAAATTAAAAAATTAATTAAAAAAATAGCTTAGCAAATAAAAAGCTTGCAAGTAATAGTAGCAATAATAAAATATTTTTGCAAATACTTTTTTAAGTTTTTTTGGAACTAGTTACATAACCAATTGTATTTTGACCTTACAATAAATAATTTATGAAAAATATCATTAAAATAGGCTTGGCTGGCTTAGGAGTTGTTGGTAAATCTGTTTATGAGATCATTTCTCACGATGCCGAATTATTAAAATTAAAAAGCAATCATCAGCTTAAAATAGTTGCCGTCTCTGCCAAAACCGCCAAAAATTTTGTTGCTTCTGATGTTAAATTTTATAACAATCCGCTCGATTTAGTTTATGACAACGAAATAGATGTTATTATCGAGTTAATTGGCGGGCAAGATATTGCCAAACAATTAATTATTTCTGCTTTACAAAACAACAAAAAAGTTATCACTGCCAACAAGGCTTTGCTTGCTTGTTGTGGCTATGAATTGGCAAAAATAGCCAACCAACACAATGGTGTTTTGGTTTATGAAGCTTCTGTTGCTGGTTCTATTCCAATAATCAAAGCTTATCAACAAGGTTTTTTAGCTAATAAAATCAACAAAATCTATGCCATTCTCAATGGCACTTGTAATTTCATATTAAGTGAAATGACCAACAAAAAACAAGATTTTTTACCATCTCTCAAACAAGCGCAAACACTTGGTTTTGCCGAGGCCGATCCTACTTTTGATATCGAAGGCATCGACACCGCTCACAAAATTAGCATTTTAGCTTCTTTAGCCTCCAATACCTCTCCTAATTTTCAGCAAACCTACATTGAAGGCATCGCCAAAATCACTGCTAACGATATTAAAATAGCCAATCAACTAGGTTATAAAATAAAATTATTAGCTACCTATCAACAACAAGAAAATAATCAAGTTTTGCAAGCGGTTTATCCTGCCTTAATTTCGCAACAACACAAAATTTCGCAAGTTGATGGTTCTTATAATTGCATTCTCACCTACGGTCAATATTTTGATGATAGTTTTTTTGTTGGTAAAGGGGCAGGGGGCAACCCAACTGCCTCTGCTGTTGTTGCCGATTTGCTTGACATTGCTAACAATACTTATAGCAAACAAATACTTGGCTACAATGCCAACAAAATCAACAATGATGAGCAAAAAATTATTTCTATCAACCAAAGATTCGGTCAATATTTAATTTTATTTCATTTTAATAAATCGCAAAATAATTTAGCTATCGAAAGTGTCTTTAAAGACTCGCAAATAGATTGTTTGCAAGCTAGTTGCATCGAACTTGACGAAACCAAAGTGCTTTGTGGCATCATCACCAACAAACAAATCGAACAAAACATTGTCGATACTCTTGATTTGCTTGATAAATCAATTATTAAAGAGGCAAAATTTATTCGAGTTGAAACCTTTTAATTCTATGCAATGCACCTTTACTTTTGAGCTTTACTGCGAAGAAATACCTGCTAAAATGCAGGATTCTGCTCTCAAACAATTTCAGCAAATATCTAATGAAATTTTGCAAAAAAATCAACTTAATTTTCAAGAGCAAAACCTCATAACTCACATTACTTGCAACAGATTAATTTTAATTATCAACAATTTATCTGCTCAGCAAATTAAAGAATCGGTCAAAAAAATTGGCCCCAACATCAATGCCAATCAATCTGCTCTTGATGGTTTTTTAAAGGCCAACCAATTAAACGATGTTTCGCAATTAACCATTGAAAATAATTTTTTTGTTTATCAAACCCCCGCACAAACCATCGACACTGCTCAAATTATTGCCAAATCTTTGCCAACTATTTTACAAAAAATGCAAAATTCGTGGCAAAAATCAATGAAAATGCCCAATCATCAGCAATGCACCCATTTTTGGGTAAGGCCAGTAAAAAATATCTTGGCGATGTTTGAAAACAAGGTGGTTGACTTTAGTTTTTTTAACTTGTCTACCAATAATCTTGTTAATATTGATAAATATCAGCAAATTGTTTTAGCGAAAGCCACCGATTATTTACCTATTTTAGAGCAACAAAAAATTATTTTTAATCAATCCGATCGAATTAATTTTATTTCACAACAACTACAAATATTGGCTCAAAAAAATCATCTCACCTTAATTGATAAAAACAGCTCTTTACTGCACGAAGTAGCAGGTTTGTCCGAAAAAATGGCAGTTTTGCAAGCTAAAATTCAGCCTAATTTTTTATCTTTACCTCCAGAAGCTCTCATTGTTACTTTAAGAAATAATCAAAAATATTTTCTTGCTTTAGATGCAGAAAACAAAATTGCTCCCTATTTCTTTTTTATCACCAATCAACTAGATGCCAAGTTTCATCAAAAAATTATTTTAGATAATCAAAAAGTTGTTAATGCCCGTTTATCTGATTTGCAATTTTTTATTGAAGAAGATTTAAAGCAACCGCTCATCAATTATTTTGCTAATTTAAAAAATATCACTTTTCATCAAGATTTAGGTAGTGTTTTTGCCAAAACTCAAAGGATGGCCGATTTAGCAAAATTTATGGCGGTTTTCATCCCGCATTGCAACCTAAAACAAATCGAACTGGCTTGTAATTTAGCAAAATGCGATCTTGCCACCAAAGCAGTTGCTGAAATGCCCGAATTGCAAGGAAAAATCGGGGCTTTTTATGCTAAACAACAGCACTATAATTTAGAAATAACAAAAGCAATAGAGCAACATTACCTGCCAAATTCGGCAAATTCTGCTTTGCCTAGCAATTCTTTAGCAATTAATTTAAGTTTGGCAGATAAAATTGACAGTTTAGTAGGTTTTTTTCTTATCAATCAAAAACCAACCAGCTCTAAAGATCCTTTTGCTCTTAGAAGGCAAGGCCTTGGCATTATCAAAACCATTTGGCATCATAATTTATCTATACCTATCGAATTAACACTAAAAAGAGCTTTAAATAATTTTCCGAGTAAAATTTTTAATCAACAAAAACAAATTAAAGCTTGTAAAAATTTTCAAAATACCGTTATTGACGAAATAAAACTTTTTTTAATAGAAAGATTAAAATTTTTTCTCAAAGATCAATTAAATGTGCCTTTTTACCTCACCGAATGGTTTTTATCTAAACAATCTAAGCTAAATATTGCACATTTAATTAACAATATTTTATTGTTAAACGATTTCTTAAATAGCAGTGATTCACAAAATTTATTAGTTGCCTACAAAAGAGCCGTAAATTTACTAAACGAAGTTCATCTTGATAAATTAACTTTTGTCAATAAAATCAAGTGCCAACTAAATATTGAAAAAGAACTGCATCAACAAACAAAACAACTGCTAAAACCATTAAAAAAAGCTTTACAACAGCCAGATTTAAGCGAAAGTCTAAATTTAATCAACAATTTTGGCAATATTTTACAAACTTTTTTAAATCAAGTAACCATCAACGATAATAATGCAAAAAATAAGCAACAAAAATTGTTTTTGCTTAACAATGCTATTTTACTTATTTCAACGATAATACCATTTCAAAACAATTAAAAATCCATTTTTAAGTTTATGCTATTAAGTCAATATTTTTTACCAACTCTCAAAGAAAATCCTCTCGATGCCTCGGTGGTTTCGCATCAACTAATGATTCGAGCAGGTATGATAAGGCAAACCGCCTCGGGCATTTATAGCTGGTTGCCACTTGGTTTGAAGGTGTTAAGAAAAGTTGAAAATATCATTAAACAAAAAATGGATGCATCTGGTGCTTGCGAAATTTTAATGCCAACCATTCAACCTGCCGAACTATGGCTCGAATCAGGAAGATACAACGATTATGGCAAAGAAATGCTTCGCATCAAAGATCGCCACGATCGTGATTTGCTTTACGGCCCAACACACGAAGAGGTGGTAACCGATTTATTTCGTAAAAATATTTTTTCTTACAAAGATTTGCCAAAAAATCTTTATCAAATCCACTGGAAGTTTCGCGACGAAGTTCGCCCAAGGTTTGGTTTGATGAGGGGTCGAGAATTTTTAATGAAAGATGCCTATTCTTTTGATTTAGATCTAGAAGAATCAAAAAAAACCTACAACCTAATGTATGCCACTTATTTTAAAATTTTTCAAGCAATCGGTTTAAAGCCAATCGCTTTAAAAGCCGACACAGGGGCGATTGGTGGCAATTTATCGCACGAATTTCATGTTTTGGCCGACACTGGCGAAAGTGCTATTTTTTACGATAAAAAATTTGACGAAATATCAAAACAAAAAGATATAAAAATTGCCGATATGCAACAAATTTATGCCATGGCAGACGATTTGCATATTCCAGAAAAATGCTCGGTAAAACCAGCAGATTTAATGTCAAAAAGAGGAATAGAAGTTGGTCATATTTTTAACTTTGGCACCAAGTATTCTCAGGCTATGCAAGCAACTGTATTAGGAAAAAACAGCGAAAAAATTTATCCTTATATGGGCTCTTATGGCATCGGTGTTTCAAGGGTTGTGGCCGCTTGCATCGAGGCAAATCACGACAATAAAGGCATTATTTGGCCAAAAGCAATCGCTCCTTTTGCAGTTATTTTGATTAATCTTAAGCCTAACAATTTGCAAGTAAATGAGCTTTGTTTACAAATTTATCAGCAATTGCAACAACATCAAATCGAAGTGCTTTTTGATGATACAAAAAACAGCTTTGGTCAAAAACTGGCCATCGCCGATTTAATTGGCATTCCTACTCAAATTTTAGTTTCCGATAAATCTTTAAATGAAGTAGAAATCAAAAATCGTCAAACCCAAGAAAAACAACAAGTTGCCGTTGAAAATATTTTACAATTTTTAAAAAATAATTGTTGCTAAAATTGTTTGCATTTTCACCGGTTAAATTTAGCCGCAAGTGGTCAAAATTGTTTTCAATAATAATTGACATGGCAAAATCAAAACCAGCATTGACCGCAAGAAATTCTTGTTTTTTAGCTTCACCCTGTCTAAAAGAAGAATCA
>RFXY01000230.1 GCA_009921385.1 Pseudomonadota bacterium | reverse complement strand
TAAAATTTCTCCTCAAAACTAGCAAAAAATTAAAATCAGTTTGGCAAATTTAGAATGCAACAGTGCCATAATGCTCAATTTTATTTAAATTTAATATGCAAATATCTTTTCAAAAAGCTAAAAAATCTGCTGTTAAAGCAAGCATCAATGTGCATGTTGTTGCTAACGAAACCAGTGGCGAAATTATTGAATTAGCTCAAAATAATCCGCAGTTTAGCAACAAGCCGTTGCAGGTTTGTTATGTGAGTATCGATAATGTTTTACAGCTTGTTATTAATGCTGGTAATCTCAAAAGCCTAAATGTGGTTGATTGGCAAAAAATTGGTGGCAAAATTGTGGCAACTTTGAATGCCGGTAAATATCAAGAAGCTATTGTAAATACTCATTTTGAGGCTTCTGAAAATGCTCTTGCTAATTTAGCTTTTGGGGCGAAACTGCAATCTTATATTTTTAACAAATATTTTTTTGAAAAACAAACAGAAAAAACACTTTCTTTGCAAGATTTTACAATTGTCACTGGTAAATTTTCGGAAGTAAAAAAACAATTTAGTAATCTCGAAATTTTGGCTAACAATATTTATTTGGTAAGAGATTTGGTTTCTGAGCCAAGCAACAAGCTCGATCCCGAAATTTATGCCAAGTTTTGCAGTGAAATTGCTGTGCCAGGTTTAGAAATTGAAATTTTAGACGAAAAGCAAATGCAAAAATTAGGTATGAATGCTTTGCTTGGTGTGGGTAAAGGTAGTGAAAAAAAATCACAACTTGTTGTGTTGAAATGGATGGGTGGCAAAAAAAATCAAGCCCCTCTAGCTTTTGTAGGAAAAGGTGTTACTTTTGATACTGGTGGCATTTCGATTAAACCTGCTAACAATATGGAAGATATGAAAACCGATATGGCGGGTTCGGCGGTGGTAGTTGGTTTGTTAAAAAATTTAGCCGAAAGAAAAGCCAAAGTAAATGCGGTCGGTGTAATTGGTTTGGTCGAAAATATGCCTTCTGGCACCGCTCAAAAACCAGGAGATGTGGTTGTTTCTATGTCGAAACAAACAATAGAAGTTATCAACACCGATGCCGAAGGTCGATTGGTTTTAGCAGATGCTTTGCACTATACTAACACCAAATTTAAACCGCAATTTATTGTTGATTTAGCAACTCTTACAGGTGCTATTATTGTGGCATTGGCTGATTGTTATGCTGGTTTATTTAGCAATAACGATGATTTGGCAAAATCTTTGCAAGATTGCGGTTTGGCAACTGGTGAAAAATTATGGAGATTGCCTTTGGGTGAAGAATACGACGAAATGATTAACTCCGATGTTGCCGATATGAAAAATGTTGGTGGCGGTAGAGGTGCTGGTAGCACTACCGCGGCTCAATTTTTGCAACGATTTATTGGCGACACTCCGTGGGCTCATCTCGATATTGCTGGTGTTGCCTGGAAAGGTAAGGGCGATGTTTTGGCAAAAAAAGGTGCCACTGGTTTTGGTGTGCAGTTGTTGAATGCTTTGGTGGA
>RFXY01000229.1 GCA_009921385.1 Pseudomonadota bacterium | reverse complement strand
TCATCAAAATTAGCGAGACATTTCTAGGGTAATTGCACAACTTTTAACACTAGGAAAAATTCTCACTTTTTCAACCTCTAAAATACCTTTATCAATTCGAGTATCTTGCATAATAATTTTTAACAAATCGTAGCAAAATTTTTCGAGCAGTTCGCAATTATGAGTATTAGCAAAATCTTTGATTTTTTGATAAATAATATCGTAATCGATGGTGTCGGTAATGTTGTCGGTGTGGCAAGCATCGGCAAAATTAGTATGAATGGTAAGGTTTAAAAAAAGATCTTGCTTTCTGGTTTTTTCAAAAGCATGAATGCCAATGAAGGTTTGGATGGCTATTTTTTTTAGTTTAATAATCATTTTTTAGTTGTGATAAATATTGCATCTTAAAAATTAAAATACTATTCTATTGGCAAAAGTTTTTAGTTTCAACAACTTATTTTGTTTATTTTTTATGAATATTAGCCAAATTTCTGCCCTTGCTGGCAATAATTTTAATGTTATTATCGAAGTGCCAATGCACTCTAGCCCTGTAAAATATGAGCTTGATAAAGAAAGCGGCGCATTGCTAGTTGATCGTTTTTTAGCAACTCCTATGCACTATCCTTGTAATTATGGCTTTATTCCGCACACTTTATCAGAAGATGGCGATCCTGTTGATGTTTTGGTGGTTTCTGATTTTGCCATTAATTCTTTGGCGGTTATTGCTGTTAAGCCTATCGGAGTGCTATTAATGGAAGATGAAAAAGGTCAAGACGAAAAAATCATCGCTGTTCCTGCTCTAAAATTAAATTCGGTTTTTGAAAGCATTGATTCTTATCAGCAATTACCTGCTTTGCTTCTAAAACAAATTCAACATTTCTTTGAGCATTATAAAGATCTTGAAAAAAACAAATGGGTTAAAGTTGTGGGCTTTGAGTCGGCAGAAGTTGCTAATCAACTCATCAAAAAAGCACTAACAAGAGCAGAAAAATAAATATGCCAGCCACCACACTTTTATGCATTCTCGATGGTTTTGGTATTGGCGATAATGCGGCCAGCAATAATGCTATTGCTTTAGCAAATATGCCAAACTATCGCAGAATCTTAAATAAATACAAACATTCACAACTATTAACTTCTGGCCTTGCTGTTGGCTTACCAGAAGGGCAAATTGGCAACTCCGAAGTTGGCCATATTACCATTGGAGCAGGCAGGGTTATTTATCAAGATTTGCCAAAAATAAATCTGGCAATTAATGATGGTTCATTAGCAAATAATCTAAAATTAATCGAGTTTTTAGAGCATCTAAAAAAGCACAATTTACCTTGTCATTTAATGGGTTTATGCTCTGATGGCGGAGTTCATTCACATAATTCTCACTTAAAATATTTAGCCGAAATAGTAAAAAAGCATAATGTTGAGCTTTTTTTACACTTATTTACCGATGGTCGAGATGTTGCCCAAAAAAGCATTTTGCAATTTCTACCAGATTTTTCTAACTACAATATTGCTACTATTTCTGGTCGATATTATGC
>RFXY01000228.1 GCA_009921385.1 Pseudomonadota bacterium | reverse complement strand
TTAAATTAAAGCCGTAATTAGCTCGCATCCATTTATTTGAGGTGATAAAACCTAGACTGCCGTTTGGCACTAGCAATTGAGTGGCTTTTTCATAAAAATAGCAGTATAAATCGGCCATTCCAGCATAAACACTGTAATTTTGCTGTAAATAGGGCTTGATAGAACTAAACAACTCTTGTCGAACATACGGCGGATTACCAACCACTACATCAAATTTAAAAGAAAACTCCTCTTCCCACTTGAAAGCCTTGGCATCGATGCTGGCATCATCAATTAAGCTGTTTCCTACTTTGATGTTGTTATCTAGGCTAGTGAGTGAATCTTGTGAGTTGGCGGTTTTTAGCCACAGCGAAAGCTTGGTAATTTGCACAGATTCGGAATTAAGATCGACTCCATAAATATTGTTTTGCAAAATAGATTTATAAATATTTTGGTAATTAAATAGCCCAAATTCGGGCTCTTCGCCTAGTTTTTGCAGGGTTTGCGATAATTCTAGCCACTCGTTTTGTAAATAGTTAAAAACTTCAATTAAAAAAGCCCCCGAACCGCAAGCAGGGTCTAGCACCTTAACCTCTTGCAATTTTTTAGCATAAAGTTTGTAGCGATTAATTAACTCTTGATTTGGATTTTGCCACTTTTTTGGCTTATTTTCTGGCAGTTCGTGAAATATAAAATCTGCTAATTGTAAGGCATCTTTTTGCTCTTTTAACCAACCGCCCAAAGCTTTTGCCACAATATATTTGGTGATGTTTTCGGGGGTGTAAAAAATACCATCTTTTTTTCGCTTGCCTTCTTTGGTGTTATGAGTTGAGTTGTTTAAGCTGGCCTTGAGATGTTGCAAATCGGTAAGAGATTGCTCAAAAATATGGCCTAAAATATGCACCGAGAGATCATTTTTAAAATGATAAAGCCTTAAAAAATCAATAAACTTTTTTAGCAAATCATGATTAATTTTTAAGCTATCAAACTCGGCATCAAAGGCAAAAAGCCCACCGTTAAACTTATGAATATGGGGCGGATTGCCTTGATCGATAGATTTAAAAAGTGTTTTTAGGCTGTCAAACAGGCTCAAACCAAGAGCCCAGCCAGTATAAACTTTTTCAAATGGTTTGTGAAGCAAGTTGTTGTCTTCGCAAAATCGCACAAATAAAAGCCGATCAAAAAGTTTTTGAGTTTTATCGATGGCAAGGCTTACTGAAAAGCTGTTTTGTTTTAAAATATCGGTTATAAAATCTTGTCGATGAGCTTTATATTCGAAGTAAAATTTGTTTTTGATTTCGGTTTCGTGCTTGGTTTCATTTTCGATAAATTGCTTGATAACCGAGCCAGTATGAGGGGCAAGCCCAATTAAATGATTTTTGCAGAGTAAAAAATAAAATTCTTGCTGTTTTGCATTATTATGAACTAAATCGGCTATAAAAAACTGCTGATATTTGCCTTGGTAATTGCTTTGGTAAAGCCGAATTTCTTTGAAGTTAGAAACAATAACAAACTCAACTTTTTGATATTTTGAAACATA
>RFXY01000227.1 GCA_009921385.1 Pseudomonadota bacterium | reverse complement strand
TTTGATTTTTTCATCACTTACAGATTTTATGGCATCTTGCTTGCATTCTTTGATTTTATCGTGATATTTTTTATGAACCCTAGGAAAAACTGGGCCATAAGGCCATATTTTTGGTGTTTCGTCGATATCGTAGATTTCGTCTATGTTGTTTATTAGGCAAAAACCAACAAAAAGATAGAGTAATTTTTGTATTTTAGTGTTATTAAAAGAATATTTATATTTATTATTGCACAAATAAACAATATCTTGGGCTATTTCTAGTGTTTTCATATAAGGTATTATTAAGTTAATATTAATATTTTATATTTTAGCAATTAATTAAGCAAGTGGTGGTGATTAAAAATTTTGATTTATATCATTTTTACTCTACGGTAACTGATTTTGCAAGGTTTTTAGGCTGATCAATATCGTTGCCCTTTAATAAAGCAACCTGATAAGCCAACATTTGCATAGGAATAATTGGTAAAATTGCCTCTTGAATAAAACCTTCGGTAGCAGGAATGGTAATAACATCGCAAGCAATATCGGTAAAGCTATGTTTTTTATGATGATTAGTAAGTACAATTATTTTGCCTTCTCTAGCTTTAATTTCTTGCAGATTAGAAAGAGTTTTTTCAAAAATATGATTTTGCTGATTATCGCAAGCAACCGCAATAGAATAAATTTGGTTATCAATTAAAGCGATGGTGCCGTGTTTAAGCTCTCCGCAAGCAATGCCGTAAGCATTGATGTAGGTGAGTTCGCGAAATTTAAGAGCAGATTCAAGAGCGGTGACATGCGAAATTAGCCTACCTGTGTAAATGATGCTTTGCGAATCAACAAGTTTTTTGGCAATGCTTTGTAAATTAAGATTTTCTAAAATTTCTTGCGATTTGGCAATGCAGCCAATAAGCTCGGCGATTAGCTGTTGTTTTTGAATGCTAGAAATGGTTTTTCGGCTGTAAGCCAAATAAATAGCGAAAATTGCTAAAACAGCAATTTGAGCAGTGTAGGCCTTGGTAGAGGCAACCCCAATTTCGGGGCCAGCAACAGTTCGTAGCACACAATTGGCTAGCATAGCGATATTGCTATGCAAAACATTAACAATTGCCATAGTGGGCTGATTATGTTGCAAACGGCGGTTTCTCCTGATTGTGAGATAAAAATAACCAAGTTATTGTTGCTAAAATAGGGCTGGCGATAGCGAAATTCTGAGGCAATATCGACTTCAACTTCAATTTTAGCAAAAGTTTCAAGTAAATGTTTGCCAATAAGCCCAGCATAATAAGAAGTGCCACAAGCCACAATGGTAATTTTGTTAATAGCTAAGCAATCAAAACTAAAATTAGGCAAATTAAAACCGTAATTGCTGGTATCAAGATAAGTTTCGATGGTTTCTTGCAAAACTCTAGGCTGTTCGTAGATTTCTTTTAACATAAAATGCTCAAAGCCGTTTTTATGTAGCGAATCGGTGATTTTAGCAAAAGTTTGACATTTTCTTTGAGTAAGTTGGTTTTGATTATTATAAATAACAATTTCTTGCCCAGAGATATAGCCAAAATCGCCATCTTCGA
>RFXY01000226.1 GCA_009921385.1 Pseudomonadota bacterium | reverse complement strand
AATTTAAATCAATATTTATTGCAAAATTTAGAGACAGAAAAGCAATTAAACAAAATTAAACTAGCAGAAAACAACGGTTGTGTTGTACTAACCATCGACAGCAGTTTTGGCAATGGCAAAACTTTGTTTTTGAAAGAATTTAAAGAATGTTACCAACAAAAAAAATGGTATAATGCCATTATTTACCTCGACACTTGGCAACAAGACTATCTAAACAATCCTATATTATCGATTGTTCGCCAAATTATGCAAGAAGAGGTTTTTTCTGAAACAGAAAAATTAAAAAATTTAAAATCAGGAACTTTAAAATTAGTTAAGAGTATTGCAACAATAGCAGATCCTACCAAAACCGCCTCAGAATTTTTAGCAGACCTCTTTCCACCAAAAGAAGAAATAGCAGAATTAAAAGAAGCTCTCAATAAAATTACCGAAAATAAAAAAATCTTGTTTTTAATAGACGAGCTAGACAGATGCAGGCCAAATTATGCCATTGATTTTTTAGAAACCATCAAACATCTTTTCAACCAAGAAAACACCGCCTTTGTTATTGCCACTAATCTTTCACAACTAGAATCTTCGGCAAAAGCACTTTTTGGCAATGAATTAGATTTTGCAAATTATTACCGTAAATTTTCCCCCACCATTTGGCAATTACCCAGAACAAAAACAACAGTAAAAGCTCAATATATAGCAATCTTTGATGCTTTTTGCGAAGCATTTCAGTTGCCAGAAGCCATCAAGAGTCAAACCAGAAAAAACTTCATCGACATAATACAAGGCTATCTTGACGAAGCTAAAACAGAAGATGCACTAAGTCTTCGCAGTATCAAAAGTGTTTGTCATTATTTTTTTGATGTGGTAAAAAATTTAGAAATACAAAAATTAGAAAAAGACAAAATAGATCAAGCCTATTCAGAATGCGATTATCAAATTTCAATACAAAAAAAGATAGCATATATTGCCGCAGATGCTTTAATTAAAGATATATTGTCAAGTGTATTAACAGTAATTTTATATAAAATATTAACACCAGAATATGTGATATTAAGCAAAACTGGTTATGAAAAAAATCGAATATTTTCAAGCAAAGCCGGCAATGCTGAAAACACAATTAAAGCAATGCATATAATTGTAAAAAAGTGTAATTCCCAAAGTTTTGTCTTGTGTGCCAAACCAGATTCATCACCAAATTCATCAAACCACTCGTCAAATTATAACTATACAATATCAGATTGGAAGGTGAGGGATTCAGGTGGCTTTTCTGCTCATACAGAAGATTATGAAATAAAACAATCAGCAATTTATGAGGCATTGAAAAGCCTCATCGAATCTGGTTTTTCTTTTGAGGCAAGCAATACCACATTCTAGGGCGGTAATATTATCTCGATCTAATCACCCTCCCCCAAGAAATTTATTTTACGGGAGGGTCGGAACTACGAAGTAGTTTCGGAGGAGGGGTAAATGATATTATCAACAAAACTCGAATTTGAATTTGTGATTTGATTTTCCGCCCCCTCCCAAAGTTTGCGATGCAAACTTTTGCCCTCCCTCGAGGGGAGGG
>RFXY01000225.1 GCA_009921385.1 Pseudomonadota bacterium | reverse complement strand
ACTATTATATTCAGTCGTGCTATCGCAACGACAGGTTTTTAACCAAAAAGATGAAGTTAGAATGCAGTATTTATTTATGGAAATGGTATTAGAACAAGAGCTCTTAACCATCGCTTATACCGCACGCAAAATATTATTTGCAATAACCCTGATTTATCTTATTAAAGTTACCTCTTAATGTTTCTAACAACATAAAAAACTCCCAATAAATTTATGTCAAAAAACAAAATTTTATCGCTATCATTTTATTTATTCAAGCATATAGGGGAGTAAGCCTTAGAAGGGTTGGCCGCGAAGTGGTTCGGGGCAGTTGTTGTGAAACATGGCATGATCTCTTTGAAAAAACATCTGCGATCGTCTCCCAACACTACCCCGTCGACCTTCGGTCGCCACCCCTTCCACAGTAAGGAGAATTCAGATCGAGTTCTGCTTTGCCGACACTACCAAGCACCACTTCGCGGGCACCCCTTCGTTAGTGCAGGGAATTCAGATCGAATGCGGTTTTAATTAGTAGAAATGGTATAATCCATTTAAATTACCACAGCAGTAGAAAAGCGATTGTTGATCCAGGTGAGTTGTCTTTTAGCATAATTGCGAGTTTTTTGACTAGCCAAATTACAAGCGGATTCTAAACTAATTTCGCCTTGCAAATATTGCGAAATTTCGGCAAAACCAATAGTTTTTTTAACACTAGAATTGCTCTTGTCAAGATTTGGCAATGCTTTGGCAACCTCTAAAATTGCATCTTGCTCAATCATTTTTCTAAATCGCAAATTGCAATTTTCATAAAGCTGTTCTCTAGGTAATTTGATGGTGTAGTGCAAAAATTCTGCCTGCGGAAATGCTTTAATTTTGGGTTGACTGTGCCAAAAATCCATTTTTTGATTGGTTTGCAAATAAACCGAGGCATAACGAATCAGTTTTTGCTTATCGATAATATTGCTGTCATCACCAACAAATTGCTGAATAAATTTTTCTCGCCCTAATTGTAAATATAAATCTTCTGCTTGTTGTATAAATTTTTGCTCAATTTCAGGAATAAAATTAAGGCCATCTAGCAGTGCAGACAAATACATACCGGTTCCGCCCACCACTATTGGCAACAAATTTTGCGAAAAACAAGATAAAATTTTTTCTTTTGCCAATTCTAGCCAAGTTACCACCGAACATTGCTGTTGATGATTTAGTTCGCCATATAAATAGTGCAAAACATCGTTTTTTTCTGCCAAACTTGGTTGTGCCGACAAAATAGGCAAGCTATCATAAATTTGCAAAGCATCGGCATTAATCACCGCCCCGCCATATTGCTTTGCCCATTGCACCGCCAAACTAGATTTTCCAGAAGCGGTTGGCCCAGAAATAATAATAATTTTTTGCTCTTTCTTCATTTTTATGAAATGCTTATTGGCGAAAATGTTATACCATTTCCATAAATAAATACCGCATTATAACGAGACTATTATATTCAGTCGTGCTATCGCAACGATAACGAAATATTATGTTTAGTCGTGCTATCGCAACGATAACGAAATATTATGTTTAGTCGTGCTATCGCAACGACAC
>RFXY01000224.1 GCA_009921385.1 Pseudomonadota bacterium | reverse complement strand
TTTAATTATGTTTGCAATCCAAATAATCAAGTTGCCATTACCAACCCTTGTAATTGCAACATAAACTCTGCAAGTAATGGTGGCTCTATTATTGGTTATGGTGCTTATAAATTCTCTAGTTCAATAGCAACTTCAACACTAACTAACACAGCCACCGCAACCGCAACTACAACTCTTGCTTGCTCTACTGGTTATAATACAGGCACTATACAATATATTTGCAATGCCAATGGTTTAAAATTATTTGGTTGCACACCTCCTTTGCCATCGGCTGGCATCACTAGCTTAACTATGTGGCTTGAAGCAAAAGATAACTTAACACCATCTTTTGGTCTAAAATCTATCGCCGACAATAGCAATATCAGCAAATGGCAAGATTTAAATCAAAGAGGAGAAAATCAATTTGTTTTTCAACCTGTTAATAACACCCTAGGCAACGAAATTAGATATTCAACTAACGGCATCTTGTTTGCTGGTAACAACTCTTTACAAGCAACTCTTGCAAACAACAACATCTCTCGATCATCTCTATTTAACAGCAATCAAACAACAATATTTATAGTTCAGCAATCAAGCAACACCTCAACAGAAAACAGCACCACTCTTGCCTGGAATAATGCTACCAAACCTATCTACATTAATGCTTACAATCAAGGTAGTTTAGATTTTTATTTTGGTAGAAATCTATTGCTTAAATCTAATTTTTATAACACAAATTCTGCGATATTATCGTTCACCAAAAATGGCAACACACTTATTTCACATCAAAATGCTATCGAAGTTTCACGAAATGCCAATGCAACCGATACTATAACAACAGATCTTGTAGGTAATTTATTTATAGGTTCTTATAATTCTAGCACTAATCGATTCAAAGGAAAAATTGCTGAAATTATCATTTACAACACCGCTCTTACCGATGCAGAAAGAGTTAATGTGTTTAATTATTTAGCAACTAAATGGAATGTAAATAAAGTTTGTTCTACATTTAATGAATCAGATTTAGGCTACAATAACATTTCACAAAACAGTTTCCCTCATAACAGCTCTGTCGCTTGCAATGTGCCTGGCTACAAAACAAGCCTCACCATTAATTGCCCTAGCTATGGTGGGGTCGCCACAACTTCTAGCATATGTGGCAAAAATTCTTGCAACATTAATGCAACCAATGGCACGATAAATGGTAGCAATCCTAAAAATACCGCCGATGCTATTACCATATCTTGTAATGCAGGTTATAATTTTAGCACCCCTACCAAAACCATTTGCACCGATAGTTCTAGTGGAGCCTGTTTAGATACTGGAGCTTCCGATGTTTTACGATGCTTAACAGATGGTTTATCAAACACCTACACAATTGCAAATTGTTCTGCTAATATTTGCAATGCCACTTTAACCAACGGATCTGGCTCAGTTTCAACCCAAACTGGTTCTGTATGCAATACAATATTAAATAACATAGCTTTAACATGTAGTGCTGGCTATACTAAAACTCTCGATACCACTAAATGCAACAACACCATACTTTGCAACACTTCTAATGTCGATATCGGCACCTGCACTGCCAATAGTTGCAATGCAGTT
>RFXY01000223.1 GCA_009921385.1 Pseudomonadota bacterium | reverse complement strand
ATCAGCTAATAGCCAATTAATAAAATCTTGATATTCTTCTATATTTTGACTGCTAATATTTTTTGCATTATTTAATTGTTTTAAAGCTTTATTAGCTAAATCTTTCATCGATTGCCAATCATTAACAACCAAAGCAACATTTTCGAGAATTTTTGCGATATTTTGTTGAATTAATTGCAATTCGTTTTCGTTAGAAATTTTTTCAATATGCAGTTGAATCACAGATTCGGCAACAGAATTTTGCCCATTTAAATTAATAAAATCGCCATTTTTGCGACAAACATATAAAACTGGATGAATAATATTTTTAATTTTGACACTTTGTTTATCTAAAAAAGACACAATAGAATCAACTAAAAACGACATATCGCGATTAACAACTTCTATGATAGTAAATAAACATTCTGGCTGTGGATTATAAACTCTAATAGCAAAATCTTGATTCTTTTTAGTTGTTAGAAAATTAAAGGCGGAAGAAGCAAAATCAAATAATTGTTGTGTAGTATAATTTTCAAAATCTGCATTATTGTTATCTTGATAAAATAATTGTATAAAATCAGAAAAAAAAGCATAATGCTGATGTTGCGATAATTGCTGATTTTTTTGAGAAAGTTCTAATATTTTTTCAATAATATCTTGCATGTTTTTTTATTTTTTAATTAAAATCACTACCATTTGCATATCTTCTAGCTTTGGCTTGAATTCTGGTTTGGCAAAATCTTGGGTTGCCAATAAAATATCTTGCATCATTTTTTCAGCAATATCACGGTGAGTAATTTCTCTACCTTTCATTTTAATGCTTAACTTAACTTTATCGCCTTTTTCAATAAATTCTTTGGTGTGACGAATTTTAGTGTCGTGATCGCCCTTGCCAATATTGATGGTCATTTTTATTTCTTTAACTTCAACAACTTTTTGTTTTCTTTTAGATTCGTTTGCTTTTTTTTGCAATTCATATTTCATTTTGCCAAAATTAGAAATTTTACAAACAGGCGGGGTAACATTGGGGGAAACTTCTATTAGATCTAAATTGTATTCGCTTGCCTTTTTTATACCTTCGGCAACAGACATAACACCAAGCATTTTACCTTGGTTATCTATAACCCTCACTTGAGGGGCTTTAATTTGTTCGTTAATTTTAAAAAAATTATCGTTTTGATTGTTTGATTTCACACTAAAATATTAAGATTAATAACAACTACCACCAATTGCCTTTCAGGATTATAGATTAAAATAGCAAAAGTAGTATTTTTTATTTTTTTATTTAAAGAATTATTGAAAAAAACCAAATTTTTAATCAAAAATAATAAACAAAATGAAAAATATTTTGGTTTCCAATAAGAACTTTAATAAATAAGCAAGAAATTTTAGGTTGTTTTTATAATTTGTAAAGCATTTTTCACATTTTAAATAACAGTTTTTTAAAATTATGAGACTTTTACATGTGAAATTTGCCTCAAGCAGAACTCGATGCACAATTCCCCTTCCCTTGGAAAGGTAATTTAGATCGAATGCGGTGCAAAATTCCCCTTCTGCAGAAGGGGTGCCCGCGATAGCGGGCGGGGTAGTGTCGGCAACACACGGTAGAATCT
>RFXY01000222.1 GCA_009921385.1 Pseudomonadota bacterium | reverse complement strand
CTCGTTTGGCCATCGAAACCTTTGCTACCACCAATCAAATTATTGTTGGAGGCGAAATTAGAGCCCCCAAAATCAACAACCAAGATTTTGAAAACATTATTCGTCGCACTGTCAAAGAAATTGGCTATCAACAAAGTGGCTTTCATTATGAAACTCTGAAAATCACCAATCTCTTGCATTCGCAATCTAGCGATATTGCTTTGGGTGTTGATGCCACCGACAAAAAAGAAGAAGGTGCAGGCGATCAAGGCATTATGTTTGGCTATGCCTGCAACGAAACCTCTCAATTAATGCCGGCTCCAATTTATTATGCTCATCGTATTTTGCAAAACATTATGCAGGCAGTAAAAAATAAAGAAATACCAAATTTCGGCCCCGATGCCAAAAGTCAGGTAACTTTACAATATCTCAATAATCAGCCAGTAGAAGTAAAAATAATTTTGGTTTCCATTCAGCATCCACAAGGCTTTACCGCCACTCAAATTCTTGACATTATCAAGCCATATATTATTAAATCTCTGCCCGATGGTTGGGTAAGCGACAAAACAAAATTCTTAGTTAATCCTACTGGGCAATTTATTATTGGCGGCCCAGATGGCGATGCTGGCCTTACTGGCAGAAAAATTATTGTCGACACCTACGGCGGTTCTGCCCCGCACGGCGGTGGTGCTTTTTCTGGCAAAGATCCCACCAAAGTTGACAGATCGGCAGCTTATATGGCAAGATATTTAGCAAAAAACATTGTAAGCACCAAATTGGTCGAAAAATGCACCATACAACTTTCTTATGCCATTGGTATGTCTAAGCCCCTTTCGCTTTATGTTAACACTCACAATAGCGATATCAACGACGAAAAACTAGTCGATATTCTTCATCAACTTGTCGATCTTACTCCAAAAGGAATCAGAACTTATCTAGAACTAAACAAGCCTATTTATCAAAAAACCGCGGCTTATGGGCATTTTGGCAGACCGCACGAAGATGACGGTAGTTTTTCTTGGGAAAAAACCGATCTTGCTTCTAAAATTCTGCAATTGTTATAACTTATTATGCAAATTGTTAATCGTAAAGCACATTTTCATTATCAAATTAGCGAAGAAATAGAAGCTGGCTTGGTTTTGCTTTCTTCTGAGGTAAAATCGGTTCGATTGGGCCAGGCTAGCATCAATGAAAGCTATGTTGCCGAAATAAAAGGTGAATTATTTTTAATAAATAGCCACATCAACGATTATAAATTTGCGAGCAATTTTAATCATCAAGCCAAAAGAGCAAGAAAATTACTGCTTCACAAAAAGCAAATCAACAAAATTATTGGCAAAATACAGCAAGGTTTTTCTGTGGTGCCAATGAAAATCTATTTTAACAATAAAAATTTTGCAAAACTTATTATTGGTTTAGGAAAAGGCAAAAAGCTGTTCGATAAAAGAGAAACCATCAAAAAAAGAGATCAATTAAGAGATATGCAACGACAATTATCGTAATGAAAAAAGTTTTGCTTAAAGATTTACTGTTTAATGAATCAAAAATCATAAAAATAGCAACAGAAATTTCTTCTGTAAATAAATACCACGATTCGATCTAAATTCCCCTTCTTGTAGAAGGGGTGGCGACCGAAGGTC
>RFXY01000221.1 GCA_009921385.1 Pseudomonadota bacterium | reverse complement strand
TAGCAACTATTAAAAGCATAAACCGAATATGCTAAACCTAGATTTTCTCGAATTTCGTAAACAACCGAGAAGACATGCCCGAGCCAAGAATCATAGCCAAGATCTGTTGGGTATAAAATTTTGGATCATTTTGCGACAAACCTTCAAAACCTAAAACTAAATGCACTTGCTCAAGTTTTTTAACTTTTTTAACAACTCCACCTGCATATTTTGGCTTTTTTGGTTTTTCAATAATATTGCTATTTAATTGATTAAAATATTTATCAACCCAATTAACCACCTCGGTAGTTTTTATGCTACCCGAAGCAACTATTGCCATATTTTGATAGTTATATTGGCTATTGATATAGTTTTGAAAATGCTGTTGATTAAAAGTTTTGATATTTTTTACTTTACCTAAAATAGATCGACCAAGAGGCTGTTTAGGAAATGCCTGTTCTTGAAAATAATCAAAAATAATGTCATCGGGAGTGTCGTAAGTCATGGCTACTTCTTGCAAAATAACCCCTCTTTCTTTTTCTACTTCTTGGCTATCAAAAGTAGAATTTTGCAAAATATCGGCCAAAAACTGAATAGCAAATTCGGTATGCTGTTTTAAAACTTTTACATAATAAACAGTTTTTTCTCGAGAAGTATAAGCATTGATATAGCCCCCAATACTTTCAAACTCTTCGGCAATTTGTTTGGCAGTTCGGGTTTTGGTGCCTTTAAAAGCCATATGCTCTAAAAAGTGCGAAATGCCGTTAATTGCCAAACCTTCGTTTCGGCTACCAGTTTTAACAAATACCCCAATAGCCACAGTTTGGAGGTTAGGAATTTCATCAACAGCTACACGTAGCTTATTGCTATTGGTGATTATTGAGATATTTTGCATATTTTTAGTTTAAATTAAAAAGCTCTACCCAAGTAAGAATAGGAGTTTTGGCGGCCTGAACTTCGTTTAGTCTTCTTCTTGGAGTATGAAGAGGATAGTTATGAAATTTATCGCCGTTGCCGTTTTTGATTTCGTTAGCAATGTAAATCATGGTGCTAATAAAATTATCGATGGTTTGTTTATTTTCGGTTTCGGTTGGCTCAATTAACATTGCTCCTTGCACCACAAGCGGAAAAAACACCGTCATAGGATGAATACCAAATTCAACCAAAGCCTTAGCAATATCAAGAGTGCCAATTCCTTGGGCTTTTTGTAGTTTATCGGTAAGCAAGCACTCGTGCATACAGTAGCCTAAAAACGGCACATGGAAGTGATTTTTTAATTTAGTTAAAATATAATTTGCCGAAAGCACTGCATCTTCTGCCACTTTTTGCAAAGCATCTGCCCCATGAGAAAGCATATAAGTAAGAGCTCGAACATGCATACCAAACTGACCATGAAAACCTTTAACTTTACCACAAGAATGTTTTGGCTTAGCAAAATAAAATTTATCTTGGTTTTTTTCAACATGAGGAGAGGGCAAAAATTCTGCTAATTCTTTTCGAACAGCAATCGGTCCCGAACCAGGGCCACCGCCACCGTGCGGGGTTGAAAAGGTTTTATGCAAGTTAAAGTGCATCACATCAACACCAATATCTGCTGGTCTCACTTTACCAACAATAGCATTATAGTTAGCTCCATCGCAATAAAAATAACCGCCAGCTTT
>RFXY01000023.1 GCA_009921385.1 Pseudomonadota bacterium | reverse complement strand
TTTTTTTGGTTATTGAAAAAAGATTAAAGTTTAATCTATTTTAAGATTGTTTTTATAATTTTAAAAACTAAAATTACAATTTTCAAACATTTTTTTGATAATTTTTTGATAATCTTTTTTTGGCAACACTTCGATGAATGATTTTTTAAAGATAAATGACGAGCAAAAAAACCAAGTTTTAGCAGAGTTAAAAAAAATTTGCTCTCTTACTAATTTGCAAGAGCAATCTTTATCGCAATATGTTAAAGCTATTTTACAAGAAAACCAAAAGTTTAATTTTATTGGCAAGTCTACTGTTAATAACATTTGGCATCGACATATTTTAGATTCTGCCCAGTTGTTTGCTTTAATTGAAAATAAAAATCAAGTTTTTGCCGATTTTGGTTCGGGGTGCGGTTTGCCTGGCTTGGTGCTTTCTATTTTAGGTATAAAAGAAATGCATCTTATTGAAAAATCGTTTCGCAAAGCCGAGTTTTTAAAAAAATATTGTTCTCTTTCGCAAGAAAAAGTTTTGGTTCATCAGGCTTTTTTAGAAAATATGACAATCAATAATTTTGATGTGATAGTTTCAAGAGCTTTTGCTCCTTTGCCAAAACTACTCAACTATGTGGCAAAATTTTTAAATCCTAACGGCTATTGCTTGTTTTTAAAAGGAAAAAACTTGCTAGACGAAATTTCTTTAGCCCAACAGCAGTTTATTTTTGATTATAAACTCACTCCAAGCCTTACTTCTTCTGAAAGTAAAATAATTAAAATAACCAATATTATTGTCAAAAAATAATCATCAGTGCATTATAAATACTAAACCTCGATCTAAATTCCCCTTCTTGCAGAAGGGGTGGCGACCGAAGGTCGACGGGGTAGTGTTGGGAGACGATCGCAGATGTTTTTTCGAAGAGATCCTACCGTGTATTGCCGACACTACCCCGGCCGTTTCACGGCCACCCCTTCTAGGGAATGGAGAATTTAGATCGAAGTGTGGTATTTATTTATGGAAATTGCATTATACCAGCATACCGTTTATTTGGTGGTCCCACAAGTCTTTAAAATAGCCGTTTTGAGCAATTAATTCGGCAAAATTGCCATCTTCAACTACTTTTCCGGTCATCATCACAATAATTCGATCGAGATGTTTAATGGTTGAGAGGCGGTGAGCGATAGCAATTACAGTGGTTGAGTTGTTGTTTAGCATTGTTAAAATTGCTTGCTGAATTTGGTTTTCGGTTTGGCTATCGAGGCTTGATGTTGCTTCGTCTAAAATTAAAATAGGAGCATTTTTTAAAATGCCCCTTGCGATGGCAACTCGTTGCCTTTGCCCTCCGCTTAATTTGATGCCTCTTTCGCCCACCAAAGTTGCATAACCAGCAGGTAAATTGACAATAAAATCGTGGATGTTGGCTAATTTGGCCGAATTTTCTATTTCATCTTGAGTGCAATTTTCTTTAGCATAACCAATGTTTTCGCCAATGCTGCGATGAAAAAGCATAATATCTTGCGGAATCAGCGAAATTGCTTGCCTTAGGCTATCAGAAGAAACATCGTAAATGCTTTGTGAGTTGATAATAATATCGCCACCTGCATCGTCATTGCTAGCTTTTTCTGTGGCAGATCGTTGCCAATATAAATAATTATCAATGGCAAAATTTTTTAACAACAAGTTGATGAGTGTTGATTTTCCGGCTCCCGAACTACCAACAACCCCAACTTTTTGCCCCTTGGCAATTGAGAGGTTAAAATTTTGCAACACTGGCTTGGTAGTTTGTGGATAGGTAAAATTACAATTTTTAAAATGAATGAAGTTTTTTTGCATAAATTAAATGTTAAGTTCTTGCGAAAGTGGTTTATCTAATACTTGTTGTTTGATTTGAATAATGCTAAAAGCCGATGTTAAGTCGGCAATTTGCTTAACAACATTGTGAAATTCTTTGATTGCTTTCCAACTGCTATCAAACACTGCAAGCCCTACACCAAAAATTAATACTAAATCACTCACCTGTAACTGATGCTGATAACAAAGCCAAATAGTGGTAATCATCATCACTAGCATTGCTAAAACATAAAGCAAACCGCTAATTATGTGCATTTTCATATAATACCAAGTTGATTGAATTTCGGCTGGTATTACCTTGACACTGATTTTATTGTTTAATAAATTTTGTTCTTTTTTTCTGCTAGTAAAAGCAAATAAATTGTTGATGTTTAAAATATTATCGCCAATTAAGCCAATAATCTTATGTTTTTCTTCATATTCGATATCTGCTAATTTTGCGAGATTTTTTGACATATTCGCCATAACAGGAAAAGCAATAACAAACCAAGCAAACAAAATTAAGCCAAGATATTTATTGATAAATAACAAAATAACAATATTAACAATTGTTTGCATCAATAAACAACCAAAACCATGTTGCATCGAAGAAAACAAATTACCATAAGAATCAACTATTTTTCTGATTTTACTTAACAACAAGCCACTATTGTTATTGAGAAAAAATTGATAAGAATGATTAGTGAGATATTGGTAACTTTTTAACAAAATATCTTTTTGAATGTAGGGTTGCGATTTTAAATGAGCATAGTTTGAAAATCGCCAAACAGTGTTAACAAAAATTTCTGCCCCAATAAAAATTGCTACTGGAAAAATAAATTCTTGCCAAGCAATTTGTTGATTATTGGCAATTAAAGAGGTTTTTTCAATTAATATTTTAATGGCATAATACCACATAAAACTATAAAAAGATCCAAAAAATCCTGCTTGAAAAATTAATAAAAACCACCATTTATAGGGTTTTAAAATTGGTAAAAAAAATTGTGTTAAGTTCATATAACTAATGCTTTGGCTTGGTTTTTATCGAGATTATAATCGGCTCCTTGATTTAGCAACGAAAAAGAAGCAGAAAAATCGCCAATTTTGCCATAAAAACTGCCGATTTCCGCACTTAAACCCCACATAGAATGAATAATTTGATAAATAATGGTAATTAAATAAACCATATCGCCACTAGAAATTTCTTGTTGTTGATGCAAAAAAACTCCATAAAAAAACACCGCAGACAAACACAAAAGATAACAACTTCCAGAAACAACAGCCATTTTAAAACCATATTTTTCTGTTTTATGATTTTGTTTATAAAAAGAATCTTGATTATGCCAAGTGATTTCTGCGATTTTATGGTATTCTTGTTGTTGTTTAGCAAAAGAAAAAATATTAAAAATATTGGTAATGTTATCGCTAATTTTTGCCATAACTAAATGCTTGGCATCGCTTTCGCTACCGCTCATTTTGGTGTAGCGAAACGACATTTTTATGACAATACAAAAAAATAGTAAACAGCAAAATAACAGCAAAAAAAATATCTTGCTGTTAATAAAAAATACCGAAGCGACTCCAATAATTATTAGCATCAAGGGGTTGGTGAGGCGAAACCATAAATATGCAAAAATAACATCATATAAATCGACAATGCTTTTGATTTTGCTGATTATAATGCCACTTGCTGTGTTGAGAAAAAAATAATAATCTTTTTTTTGTATTAAGTGATATAACTTTAAAATAATGGCCGTTCTGATTTTGGTTTGTGCCGAAATAAAGGCAATTTGGGCGAGTCTACACCAAACTTCTTGCAAAAAAGCAATGCCAACCAAAGCTAAAACCGCCAACAAAACAATATTTTGAGAGTTTTTTGCCAAAAGTTTATCAACCAAAATTTTTAAAGCAAAACTATTGCCAACATAAAACAAGGCAGATATTATAGGAATTTGCCACATCAAAAAAAATCGCCATTTATGTGGTTTTAAAATTGGTAAAAAAAATTGTGTTAAGTTCATATAACTAGTGTTTTGGCTTGGTTTTTATCAAAACTTGTTTCATAATTTTGCAAAACCAAAAACGATTCTTTAAAATCGCCCACCGCAATTAGTAAATTATCAAAAGCCTTCAGCAAGTGCCAAGTTGCATCGATAGTAAAATAGATTAACGAAAAAACCATTGCCAATTCGCCGTTGCTTACGAGCTGTTGTTGTCTTAGTTTGATTAGTAAATAGAGAATGCTGATCGACATTAAGCAATAAACAAAACCAATAAAAATGTGGTTGATAAATAAAAATTTTAACCTGTTTTTTTCTGCAAAAATAAATTCGGCATTGTGTTTTGCTAATAAATTTTGTTCTTTATTTTTTGAAGCAAAGGCAAAAATTGTGCTAATGTTGGCAATTGCATCGTTGATAACTCCGGTAATTTCTTGTTTTTTATGAGTAGCAAAAGCAGAAAGATTGGCTAATTTTTTCTTGCTAACAAAACAAACTGGCAACAACACCACAAGCCATAGCATCACCAAAATTGCTAGCTTGATATGCACAAAAAATAACATCACAAGCGAAATAATAATTTGCAAAACCAAACAAATGATTTGAAAATAAAATAAATCTTGTATTTGCACAAAATTAGTTTGGATGCCTGCAATTTTGCTGGCAATTTTGCCTGATAAATTATTTTGAAAATATAAAAACTGCCGATTAATGACAATTGTAAAGGCATTTTCAACAATTTTTGCCTCAATTTTTGGTTGCGAGTGGTAATCGGCAAAATTGGCGATTCGCCAACATAGTTCATTTGCCAAGCAGGCAAAACAAAAAATCGAAAACTGGTATAAAACAACCGAAAAATCAAAAGTAGCAAGGTTGCTGATGTTATCGATCAATAATTTTAAAGCATAATTGTTGAGAGGAATAAAAAAGCTCACCAAAATTGGGGCTTGCAACATCAACAAATACCACCATTTATAGGGCTTGATTACCGACCAAAGAAATTTATCAATTGTGTTGTGTTGAGTGTTTTTTGTCATTTTTTCTTAATTTATAATTCGCACATCATTTTCATTTCGCTAATTAAAACCACATTTCGATCTAAATTCTCCATCCCGTGGAAGGAAAATTTAGATCTAATTCGTTGCAAAATTCCCCTTTCCTTGGAAGGGGTGGATTTTCGCATAAGTGCAAACTTATGCGAAAAGACGGGGTAGTGTCGGGAGACGATCGCCGATGTTTTTTCGAGCAGATCCTACCGTGGCTTGCAAACACTACCCCGGCACTTCGTGCCACCCCTTCTACAAGAAGGGGAATTCTGATCGAAGTGTGGTATTTATTTATGGAAATGGTATTATTGACCAGTGAGGCGGAAAATAATTTGTTCTCTAGGAATTAAATTAATAATGTGTTTTAGTTCTGGCCCATGTTCTTTGCCAGTGAGAGCGAGTCTGATAGGTAAAAATATTTCTTTGCCTTGTTTGTTGGTTTTTTCTTTGATATTGCCCAGCCAAGTTTGCCAAGCATTGATATTTGTGGTATCTTGTGGCAAAATAGTGGCAACAAGTTGTAAAAAATCGATATTTTCTGGATGGTGATAAAGAAAATTGGGATCGTTAAAAGTTTGTTGCCATTGCTCTATTTCTGGTAAGAAATTTATATTTTTTTTACAAGCCTCCCACAATTCTTGAGAGATGTTGTTGATATTTAGGCTATTGAGGCGGTTTTTTATTTCGGTAAAATCAAGGTTTTGTAATGTTTTGTGATTAAACTGAGTAAGTTCAGTAAAATCGTAGTTAGTGGCAGATTTTGAAAAATTACGAAAATCAAAGTTTTCAACCAGTTGATTGATGTTGGCGATGGTTGTTGTGGTAGAAGAAGTGCCGATTTGGGCTAAAAAAGCTAAAATTGTGAGATAATCATAACCATTTTCTCTCATAGTTTTGATGTCGAAACCGCCCAATCTTTTTGAAATTTTACCAGCAGAAGCTTTAATTAGAGCCAGATGTGCAAAAAGTGGCGGTGTGGCATTGAGGGCTTCAAAAATTTGAATTTGAATGGCAGTGTTGGTAACATGATCTTCGCCCCGAATGATGTGAGTAATGTTATAATCGATATCATCAACCACCGAGCAAAAAGTGTAAGTAGGAACAGCAAAACCATTTTCATCTTCTTGTCGAAACAAAACGGGGTCAGAAAAATGCCTGCCTTCGTAGGTGATTTTGCCTTTTATTTGATCTTGCCAAGAAACCGGACTATCTTTTACAAGAAAACGATAGTGAGGTTTAAGACCTTTTTTTCTGAGGTCGGATTTTTGTTGAGTGGTGATTTGCAGGCTTGCTCGATTATAAATTGGGCGAACACCAGAGGCGATTTGTGATTTTCTTTGTAAATTTAATTCTTCTTCGGTTTCAAAACACTCATAAAGCCTGCCGTTGCTTAAAAGCTGTTGTTTGGCTTTTTCATAAAAAGCGAGACGATTAGATTGCTGAAATAGTTGCTGATAATTGAGTTGCAACCACGACATATCTTGTAAAATTGTTTGTCGATAAACTTCTTTAACTCTTTGTTCGTCAGTGTCGTCGAGGCGTAAATAAAATTCACCGCCAGTTTTTTGAGCAAACAAAAAATTAATAATGGCAGTTCTAATGTTGCCAACATGCAAAAAACCAGTAGGTGAGGGGGCGAAGCGAACTTTGGTTGTCATATAGTATTGGCACCAGAAATTATATCGATTAATTCTTTAGTAATGTTGGCTTGTCTGGTGCGATTATAAACCAAAGAAAGGTTTTTAATCATTTTACCAGCATTATTAGATGCCGATTCCATTGCGGACATTCGGGCACCTTGTTCGGAGGCAACATTTTCGAGTAGTTGAATATAGAATTGCACAGCAATATTTTTGGGTAGCAATTCTGACAAGATAGATTTTTGATCTGGTTGATATTCTATTGGCGATTCGCCTTGTTGCTTTTGGTTGTGATAATTTATTGGAGCAGGAATGATTTGTTGCATTACTTGCTCTTGAGAAAGGGCAGACTTGAACTTGCTATAAATTACACTGCATATATCAAATTGATTTTCGTTAAATAATGCAATAATTTTTTCACTTATTTGATGAGCATTATCAAAATTTATAATGCCACGAAATAAGCCAAATTCACTGCCGATAATGTGTTTAGCAAAAACATTTTTTAAAGGTTCGTAGGCTTTTTTACCTAAGCAAAATATTTTCACTTCTCTGCCTTGACTAGTTAATTGCTGAACTGTTTGTTTTACAAACTTAACCGTTGCAGTGTTTAAGCCACCGCATAAGCCACGATCAGAAGAAATAACCACAAGCAGATGAATATTGTTGTGACCTTTGCCAGTAAGTAAAGGAAACTCTTGATTAAGAGTGCTTCTCACTGCAATGTTAGAAGCTAAATCGGAGGTTAATTGAGCTAGTTTATAAGCATAAGAACGAGAAGATTCGACCAAATGTTTAGCTTTTTTCAAACGAGAGGCCGCAACCATTTTCATGGCTTTGGTAATTTTTTGAGTAGATTTTACCGATTTAATTCTGTTTTTTAAGGTTTTAAGATTTGCCATAACAAAACAGTCTCATTATGATTTTTGATGAAGAAAAATCTCAAGAAAATCAACAATAGCTTGTTTTAATTGACTTTCTGTTGATTCGGTAATTTTTTGTTCTTTAGCAATAGATTGCAAAATTTCTGGATAAGCAGTTTTGATTTTTTGCAAAAATTGTTCTTCGAATTTATTAACATCTTTTACCGAAACTTTATCGAGATAACCTTTTACACCAACATAAATAGAAACCACTTGCTCTTCAAAGCCAAGAGGAGAAAACTGGTTTTGTTTTAATAGTTCGGTGAGTTTTTTACCTCTATCTAATAGTTTTTGAGTTGAAATATCGAGATCGGAACCGAATTGAGAAAAGGCTTCTAGTTCACGAAATTGAGCCAAATCAAGCTTGATGGTGCCAGCAACCTGTTTCATTGCTTTGGTTTGAGCTGCCGAACCGACCCTTGAAACTGATAAACCAACATTTACCGCAGGTTTAATGCCTTTATAAAATAAATCGGTTTCTAAGAAAATTTGACCATCGGTAATAGAAATAACATTGGTAGGAATGTAGGCAGAAACATCGCCAGCTTGTGTTTCGATGATTGGCAGAGCAGTAAGTGAGCCGCCACCTAAATTGTCGGACAATTTTGCTGCCCTTTCTAATAGGCGAGAATGAATATAAAAAACATCTCCAGGATAAGCTTCTCTTCCTGGTGGTCTTCTTAAAAGTAAAGACATTTCGCGATAGGCAACGGCATGTTTAGAAAGATCGTCGTAGGCAATGAGGGCATGTTTGCCATTATCGCGGAAATATTCGCCAATGGCACAGCCAGCATATGGAGCAAAAAATTGCAAAGTTGAAGCCTCAGAAGCTGTAGCCGCCACAACCACTGAATAAGACATAGCTCCTGCATCTTGCAGGGTTTTTACAATTTGAGCAACGGTAGATCTTTTTTGACCAATTGCCACATAAATACAAAATAATTTTTGTTTATCGTCGTTTTGTTGATGTGCTTTAGCTTGATTGATGAAGGTATCGATAACAATGGCAGTTTTACCAGTTTGCCTGTCGCCAATGATGAGCTCTCTTTGACCCCTACCAATAGGAATAAGGGCATCTATTGCTTTAAGCCCAGTTTGCATTGGCTCAGAAACTGATTGCCTAGCGATAATACCTGGGGCTTTTACTTCGAGTTTACGATATTCAACATTTTTTAGAGGGCCTTTGCCATCAATTGGATTGCCTAAACCGTCAACCACTCTGCCTAATAAACCTTCGCCAACTGGAACTTCAACAATTTTACCTGTTCTTTTAACAATTGAGCCTTCTTTGATTGAAGGAGTTTCGCCAAAAATTACGATGCCAACTGATTCTTCTTCGAGGTTAAGTGCCATGCCTTTTACCCCAGAATCAAACTCAACCATTTCGCCTGCTTGCACAGAATTTAGGCCATAAACCCAAGCGATACCGTCACCAACCTTTATAACTTTACCGATTTCGGTAAGCTGAGTGTTTTGATTGTAGTCTTTAAAACTTTCTTGTAAAATGCTGTAAATTTGATTTGTGTCTAGAGACATAGTGATAAAAAATTAATTAAGAGAATTAATAAGATATTGTTTTATTTCGGCTAGATTTTGAGAAAGACTAGCATCAAAAATAGTGTTTTCAATGTTAATTTGTAAGCCAGACAATATTTGTGGATTACTTACTTGTGAAATGATGAATTTTTGCAAAGGTAATTTTTTGCTAAGAATGTTATTTATTGGTTCAATATCGATTTTGCCTGTGGTAGAAACAACTTGGATTTGTAAAATATTATGGTGTTTATTGTAGAGATGCAAAAAATTTTGCTGAATCTCTGGCAAGAGGTGAATTTTTTTGTTTTTTGTTAAAATCAGCAAAAAGTTATTGATAATTGATGAAAAATTTGCCTTTTCAATGATTTTTTTAATTGCGATCAATAAAGAGTTTTTATTTAGTGTAGGATTTTTTAAATCGATAAGTAAACTAGGGGTAAAAAGTTTGTTTAGCTCTATCAATTGCTCTTTTATTTGAGTTAAAATTTGCTCTTGTAAAGCTAGATTAAATAAGGCTTTACTGTAACTTTTGCTAATAAGCATTTTTTGATAAAATTTTGTTATGGCACTGTTGCACTATTGAAAGCAATTTTCAATAAAAAATAAAGTTAAATTTTAATTGC
>RFXY01000220.1 GCA_009921385.1 Pseudomonadota bacterium | reverse complement strand
ATTTTGTGTAAAATTTGCTCTGGGCTGTCGTTGAGATTTATTTTGGCTAAATCAGAAGCATCGGATTTACTCATTTTTTTGCTAGCATCTTGCAAAGACATAATTCTTTTATTTTGCTCAAAAATTAGAGGTTGAGGCAAGGTAAATAGATTGGTGTTAAAGTTGCGATTGAAAGCAGAAGCAATATGGCAAGTGAGCTCGAGATGCTGTTTTTGATCTTCGCCAACTGGCACAAAATTGGTGTTGTAAAGCAAGATATCGCAAGCCATAAGCACTGGATAGGCAAACAAGCCTAAATTGATTTTTTCTTCTTTTAATTTGTGGCTTTTGTCTTTAAATTGAGTCATTCTGTTTAGCCAGCCCAAAGGTGTGATGGTGTTTAAAACCCAAGCTAATTCGCTATGTTGCGAAACGGCACTTTGCACAAAAATTGTAGATTTATCGGCATCTAAACCGCAAGCTAAATAGGTGGCGACAGTAAGTAAGGTGCTTTGCTTGAGTTGTTGCGGGTTTTGCAAAACGGTGATGGCATGAAGATTCATCACCCCAAACCAGCATTGATGCTGATCTTGTAGCGGAAGCCAGTTTGCAATTGCCCCCAAATAGTTTCCTAAATGCGGGTTGCCAGTTGCTTGTATGCCAGAAAAAACTATGGCCATAGTTTAATTTAGTTTGTTTTTGATGATTAAAGGAAATTGCGATAAAATAAATAAAATCGACAACGAAGTTGCCCCAAATATTTTAAAATTTACCCAAAAATCGGTGCTAAAATTTCGCCAAACTATTTCGTTGAGAATGGCTAAAGTTAAGAAAAATAAAGCAAAATGCAGAGAAAGTTTTTGCCAAATATCGTTTGGTAGCTTGATTTGTTCGCCAAATAAGTGAGATAACCAATTTTTTTTGGCAAAAAAAGAATAAAATAAAAGCGAAGAAAAAGCTAAATTGATGATGGTAAGTTTAATTTTAAGAAAATCTTGATTGTTGTTGTAAATTGACAAACCGCAAAAAAACATAAAAATGACAGTGGTAATGGTTGGCACTTTGGGAATAGATTTGGTTTTAAAATAGCCAATTAAAATAACTAAAATACTAGTAAAAAGCATTGCAACAGAAGGTATCAACAAGTCGTTAGGATTGCTTTTTAATTTATAACTAGCGAAAAAAACAATTAATGGCAAATAATCGTAAAAAAATTTGTTATATTCTTTTTTAACAGGCTCAACGGTGTTGTTGGCTGATTTTGTTGTAAAATATTCTGGTTTTAGTTGCATATAATTTGAGGAGAAAAATTTGGTGTTAAATCTAAAATGGTAATTCTATATTCTAAAATCTTAGTTTGCAACAAATTATCTATCTCGGTATCGTTGGTTTTATAGCCAATTGGCACTTCTGCTAATCGCCAGTTATCGCTCGATAAATTGCTGGCTATTTGCTCGAGAAATTCATTTTGTTTGCTACCTAAAATAACCTCGATTTGCTGTTTTTTGATTAATTCTTGTTTGTTATCATAGATAGAAATTTCGAGCTTTAACTTATCTTTGCAATTGCTTTTATAAGAGTTTTCGTTGTTGTTAATATTTTTATAATCTTTTATTTTTAGTTGCAATGCAGATAAATTATTTTCTTTTAACTCTTGATTTATATTT
>RFXY01000219.1 GCA_009921385.1 Pseudomonadota bacterium | reverse complement strand
CATGGTCCTGCCATAGGCTGCATTGTTGACGGTTGTCCGTCATTAGTTTCTTTAAACGAAGAAATTATTCAACCTTATCTAAACAAAAGAAAGCCGGGGCAATCAAAATTTACCACTCAAAGACAAGAAGAAGATAAAGTGCATATTTTATCTGGGGTTTTTGAAGGTCAAACCACAGGAACTCCAATTAGTTTAATTATTTATAACCAAGATCAAAAATCGCACGATTATGGCGACATTGCCAATAAATTTCGCCCATCTCATGCCGATTATACTTATTTTAAAAAATACGGCATACGCGATTATCGTGGTGGCGGTCGATCTTCTGCACGCGAAACAGCGAGCAGAGTTATGGCGGGGGCGGTTGCTTGTCAAATTTTAAAAAAACACAATATTGAGATTTTTGGCTACATAAAACAAATTGGCGGAATTAGCATCGATTACAGCAATTTTTCTTTTGCCGAAATCAATAATAACGATTTTTTTTGCCCAGATAGTCGGGCTGTAGAAAAATTTAGCAATCATTTATTACAAATTCGTAAAAACGGCGACTCTGTTGGTGCCATAATTGAATTAGTGGTAAAAAATATGCCAATTGGGCTTGGAGAGCCTATTTACAATAAACTCGATGCAAAAATTGCCAGCGGAATTATGTCAATTAATGCTGTAAAATCGGTTGAAATTGGCATTGGCTTTGAGGCTGGTCTAAAACAAGGCTCAGAACTTGCCGACGAAATGTTTAATCGCAACGGTCAAATTGAGTTTGCCAGCAATCATTCGGGCGGTGTGCTTGGGGGCATTTCTTCTGGGCAAGATCTAATAGTGCGATTTGCAGTTAAGCCAACTAGTTCAATTTTAGTGCCAAGAAATACGGTTGATATCGCTGGCAACAATTGTCAAATCATCACCAAAGGCAGGCACGACCCGTGTGTTGGCATTAGAGCAGTGCCAGTTGCAGAGGCAATGTTGGCAACAATTTTGGTCGATTTTTTATTAATTAATCAAGCAAAAAAGATATAGCTTTATGTTTATTAATCATCATCCGTTTGTTATCATCATTTCTTCTCCTTCTGGCGCAGGCAAAACAACTCTTTGCAAAATGATTGTGCAAAACGATCCCTTAATTAAACTTTCAATTTCTGCCACCACCCGAGAAAAAAGACCACAAGAACAAGAGGGGCTTGATTATTTTTTTGTTTCTACAACACAATTTGAAGATTTGAAAAACAACAATCAGCTTTTAGAATATGCCACGGTTTTTGACAATCAATATGCCACACCAAAACAAAAAGTCGACCATCATCTTGCCAATAATCATTGTGTGCTGTTTGATATAGACTGGCAAGGAGCCAGACAAATCAAACAAAAATATCAACAAGATGCAGTAGTGTCAATTTTTATTTTACCACCTTCTTTACAAGAACTTGAAAGAAGATTAAAAGCTAGAGCCCAAGATTCTTTGCAAATCGTTGATAAAAGAATGCAAGAAGCAAAAAACGAAATTAGTCATTATCAAGAATACGATTTTATTATCATCAACGACGATTTAAATAGTTCTTATCAAAAAATAAAATCAATTATTGAAGCAAAAAGAGTGGCAAGGCAAAATAGACAAGATATTGCTAATTTAATCAATCAATTTTTATAAAAATGAT
>RFXY01000218.1 GCA_009921385.1 Pseudomonadota bacterium | reverse complement strand
TTAAGGGGTATTTTAGATTATTACTCAAAACTAGATCTATCAAAACAAGAAAATCGCAAGTTAATTGATGAAATCTCTACCAATCAAGTAAAAAATATTGAAGAATATCTTAAATTATTTAAAGAAAAATTTATCATTACAATGGTTACTAAATACAAACACCAAGATTATTTTTGCAAAAACAATGCCTATGCTTTTGCTATTGTTATAAAACCAGAGGCCATGGAGGCATTATTTATAAGAATTACAGATGATAATAAAATATGCGAAATTATGGATCACGATATCAAAAATAAGAGGTATAGATATGAAGATATTTTAGAAGATTACAAAAATTACGGGCTTTAATACCATCTCCACTAATTAAAATCACACTTCGATCTAAATTCCCCATTCCGTGGAAGAGAAATTTAGATCGAATGCGGTGCAAAATTCCCCTTTTTTAGAAGGGGTGCCCGCGATAGCGGGCGGGGTAGTGTCGGCAAGTCGCGGCAAGATCTTTTGAAAAAACAAATCGGCGATCGGCTCCCAACACTACCTTGGTCTTTTCGTATAAGTTGCACTTATGCGAAAATCCACCCCTTCGTTAGTGCGGGGAATTTAGATCGAATCGTGGTATTTATGGCACTGTTGCATCCCAAATTTATTTTACTTTATTTGCCATTTGCAGTATAAATTTAACCTATTTTTAGCTAATATTTTGAATATGTGGCTAAAAATAATTAAAATTTCTCCTCAAAACTAGCAAAAAATTAAAATCAGTTTGGCAAATTTAGAATGCAACATTGCCTTTAACTTTAAAATTAATCAATATAACAAAATATTTTTTTACCTAAATAAATTTTTTGCTTGCAATAAAAATATGTTTGCCGTTAGCAAGTGTAATCCAGCGACCGTCTGCCGAATCGTTATTGGTGATTTTTTTTGGCGGTTTATCTTTTAGTTTTTTATTGGCCTTAGATTTTGTGGCAAATTCTTGTTCGTAAAATAGAATTTTTTCAACATATTCGGTAATTTCTGTAACTTTTGCATCGGTTGCTCCAGCTTGTTTTAAATATTTTTTTACTATCTCCCATTTCGTTGCATCTTTACCATCTTTTTTTGCCTCCATTTGGGCTTGGGCAATTCTGCCTTCGCCTGCATTATAAGAAGCGATAGCAAATAATTTTCTTTCTTTGATATCTAAAATCGCAGTGGTAAATCTTCCTTTTGATGTTGCGGTTGGTGTTATTAAAATAGAATCTTGACTAAATAGTTGGTTAAGATCGGCTAAATATTGCGCGGCTAAATTTGAGGCATTATCAACATCATATCTGATGTCGTTTTTTTTAGTAATTTTGGTTTTGCTATATTTTTTGACTATATCGGCAGTGAGCTGAAAATGGCCGGCAGGATTATCAACCCCTTTTTCTTTGACTTTCCTTTGCTCCCCAAAGCTACTTTCTTGCCCATAAATTGCTTGTAAAGTATTCACCGTAAAAGCATCTTTATCATCAAAAACCGTAGAAGCATTTTCTAGGGCTTTTCTTATGTAGCCGTTTTTTTCTTCTTCCAGTCTCAGCCATTCATTTATCTCTTGATTTGTCATAGATTTATTGCATTAAATTAAAGCCCGTAATTCTTGTAATCTTCTAAAATATCTTCATATCTATACCTCTTATTTTTGATATCGTGATCCA
>RFXY01000217.1 GCA_009921385.1 Pseudomonadota bacterium | reverse complement strand
ACAGTTTTGATTTGGAGTGTAGGTTGGTTTATGCTTGCCTTTCAACATTTTAGCCACCACAGAAGCCAACCTGCCTAAAACTAGGTTTTCTGCATCAATTAACCACCACTGCTTAGTTATTTCAGACGGTTTAGCACTATAAGTTTTTTGCATAAGTTTTAAATATATTTGTTAATCCATTCTATTAGAGAGGTTTTTGGTAAAGAACCAACTTTGGTATCAAGCAATTTGCCATCTTTAAATAACATTAAAGCTGGAATGCCTCTTACCGAATATTGCGAAGGAGTTTCGGGGTTTTCATCGACATTGCACTTTAAAACCAAAAGTTTGTTAGCAAATTCTTGCGAAATTTGATCGACTATTGGCGAAAGTTGCCTGCACGGACCGCACCAAGGAGCCCAAAAATCAACCAATACAGGCAAAGAAGATTGGATATCGGATGCAAATGAATTATCGGTAGTTTCTTTAGCCATAAATTTTTATGTTTTGTTTGCTAATTTTTCACAAAATAAAGCAAAATTAGTATTAAATTTTAATTATTATAACAAAAAACATTATAAGAAAGCAAGTGTTTTTAGAAAATATTTTAAGGCACTGTTGCATTTCAAATTTGGAATTAAACATCGCCTTTAATTAACGAACCATCTTTAGTTTAATGGCACAACTTTTGACATTAGGAAAAATTCTGACTTTTTCGATTTCTAAAATACACTTGTCAATTCTGGTGTCTTGCATAATTATTTTTAATAAATCATAGCAAAATTTTTCCAATAGTTCACAATTATGATTGTTAGCAAAATCGGTAATTTGCTGATAAATAATGTCGTAATCTATGGTATCATTAATGCTATCAGTGTGGCAAGCATCGGCGAAATTAGTATGAATAACTAGGTTTAGCAATAAATCTTGCTTTCTAGTTTTTTCAAAATCATGAATGCCTATAAAGGTTTTAATGGCGATTTTTTTTAATTTAATAATCATTTTTATTATGTGATAAATATTGCATCTTAAAAATTAAACTATTATTATATTGACAGCAGTTTTTAGTTTCAACAACTTTATTTTGTTTATTTTTATGAATATTAGCCAAATTCCTACCCTTTCTGGTGATAATTTTAATGTTATCATCGAGGTGCCAATGCACTCTACCCCAGTAAAATACGAGCTCGACAAAAATAGCGGTGCTTTATTTGTTGATAGATTTTTAGCAACACCTATGCATTATCCGTGCAATTATGGTTTTATTCCACACACTTTATCAGAAGATGGCGACCCTGTTGATGTTTTGGTAGTGTCTGATTTTGCCATCAATTCTGGGGCAGTGATCGCCGTAAAACCTGTTGGTGTGCTTCTTATGGAAGACGAAAAAGGTCAAGACGAAAAAATCATTGCCGTACCAGCTTATAAACTTAATTCGGTTTTTGAAAATATTTCTTCTTATCAAGAATTGCCACCGTTGCTTATCAAGCAAATTCAGCATTTTTTTGAACACTACAAAGATCTTGAAAAAAATAAATGGGTTAAAGTTACTGGATTTGAATCGGCAGAAATCGCTAAACAACTCATAGAAAAAGCTATTAAACGAGTAGAATAAACCCTATGCTCTCCACCACTCTTTTATGCATTCTCGATGGTTTTGGCATTGGCAACAACCAAGCCAGCAATAATGCTATTGCTTT
>RFXY01000216.1 GCA_009921385.1 Pseudomonadota bacterium | reverse complement strand
CTCGAACTGCCCGAAACCGATGAACAACAAATCAAACAAATTGTTCAAGAAATTTGCGATAAATTGCTTGTCAATACCGTAATAGAAACCTACACCTACCAAATTATCAGTTAAGCTATGAAATCAGCAGTAATAACCTTTCCTGGCTCAAATTGTAATCAAGATGCCTCTTTGGCTTTAAAAAAAGTTGGCTTTACAGTGCACGAAATTTGGCACACCGAAACTTCTATTAGCAACGATATTGAGCTTATCATTATTCCAGGGGGCTTTTCGTATGGCGACTACCTTAGAAGCGGAGCGATGGCAAGCATTTCACCCATTATGCAAGAGGTTAAAAGATTAGCCGAAAGAGGTAATAAAGTTTTAGGCATTTGCAACGGCTTTCAAATTTTAACAGAAAGCAAGCTACTAGATGGCTGTTTAATTAGAAACACCTCTGGTAAATTTGTTTGCCAATCAACATTACTTAGGGTCGAAAATACTTCATCTCCTTTTACTTGCAATTACAAAAAACAACAAATCATCAACATACCAATTGCCCATGCCGATGGCAATTTTTTTGCCAGCAACGATACTATAAAAAATCTTGAAGATCAAAACCTAGTGGCTTTTCGTTATGTAGATGATGTAGGAAATGTAAGCAACCAAGCCAATCCTAATGGCTCTATGCTAAATATTGCTGGTATTTTTAACAAGCAAAAAAATGTGCTTGGTTTGATGCCTCACCCCGAAAGAGCTATTGATAGTTACACTGGTTCTATTGATGGCTTGGCAATGTTTGAAGGGCTTTTAAAAGGTTTTTAAAGAGCTTTACCATGACTAAAAAACTCAACATTGCTATTTTAATTTCTGGCACAGGTAGTAATATGCAGGCCCTAGTAAAAGCCTGCAAGTTGCCAGATTTTCCAGCAAATGTGGCGGTGGTTATTGCCAATAAATCAACAGCAACAGGGCTTACTTGGGCAAAAGAGCAAGGTTTAAATACTGTTCTTATCGATTCTACTAAATTTGCTTTGCAAAAAAACTCTCGGCTAGCTTTTGAGCAAGAACTTCAAAATGTTTTGCAAAATTTTAAGGTTGAGTTAATTTGTTTAGCTGGTTTTATGAGGCTACTCACCGGCTGGTTTATAGAGCAGTGGCCGCAAAAAATCATCAATATTCATCCTTCGTTACTACCAAATTTTAAAGGAGCTAATGCGGTTTTTGATGCCTTGCAAGCCAAAGCCTCACAAACTGGTTGCACCACTCATTTTGTGGTTGAAGAAATGGATGCTGGGCCAATAATTTTGCAACAATCGGTGCCAATTGATAAAAACGATAACCTAGAATCTTTAAAAGCCAAAATTTTACAACAAGAACACCAAATATATCCAGAAACTCTAAAAATTGTTTGCAATCAAATTTTAGCCAACATAAAATAAAATAAAACTATACATTTTGCTTATGATAAAACCACTACCTCTTATCACTTATCCAAACCCAATATTAAAGCAAAAATCACAACCTGTAGCTAAAATCGATGCCGAAATAAAAACTCTAGTCGAGCAAATGTTTAGCACTATGTATCATGAAGGCGGTATCGGCTTAGCAGCTGTGCAAGTTGGAGTTTTAAAAAGAATTATCGTTTGCGATTTAACTTACGAAATTAAAAATCACCATCACCACCATCATCATCACGAAAATTGCCATCACGATCTCGAAATTA
>RFXY01000215.1 GCA_009921385.1 Pseudomonadota bacterium | reverse complement strand
TTAGATCGAAGTGTGATTTTAATTAGTGGAAATGGTATTATTTAGCCTAAACAGCACTTCTTCTTTGCCTAAAATATCGAGAATTTCAAAAATACCGCCAGCAGAAGCAGAAGAAAAGGTAAGAGCAATTCGCAAGGCAATGCCAAAATCTTTGATTTTTAAATTTGTCTTCACAGAAAAATCGTGAAACGATTGCTTAATTTCGGCAAGTTGCCAATTGTTTATTTGGCTAAAAACTTGCTTTAATTGTTGCAAAATTTCTTGTTTACTTGCCAAAAGTGCCGAATCGGCCTGATTAATTTGGCATTGATTATGTGTGTAGTAAATCGAACAAATATCGGCCAATTCTGTGAGTACAGCAGTTTTTTCTTTGGCGAATTTTAGCACCGATAAAAATTTTTGCTCTTCTTGCTGATTGGGTTTTTTTGGCAAAAAAGGAGTGATTAAATTTAGCAAATCGTGTTCGTGATAATTTTTAAGATAATGATTGTTTAAATGATTCAACTTAGCAAAATCAAATCTTGCAGGAGATTTGCCGATGTTTTCGATATCAAACCAAGCGATAGCATTTTCATCGCTAATAATTTCGTGATTGCCACAAGACCAGCCCAAACGAAGCAGATAGTTTCGTAGAGCTTGCGGTAAGTAGCCCTGCTCTTTATATTCTAGCACAGAAGTTGCCCCGTGCCTTTTTGAAAGCTTGGCACCGTCGGCACCGTGTATTAAAGGAATGTGGGCAAATTGTGGCACCCGCCAGTTGAGAGCTTGATAAATAACTTGTTGTCGAAAAGCATTGGTAAAGTGATCGTTGCCTCGAATAATGTGAGTAATTTTCATATCATAATCATCAACCACCACAGCAAACATATAGGTTGGAGCTTGATCGCTTCTTAGCAATATTAAGTCGTCTAATTCGCTGTTGGCAACACTCACTTTGCCTTGCACCAAATCAGTTTAATACGAAGCACAGGCTGAACGGCACTGTGTTGCGACATTACTTTGTTTCGCCAAATGCTTTGAAAACGAAAAACCTCGCCTTTGCTTTCTGCCTGTTTTCGTCGCTCTTCTAGATCTTCAACTGATGTGTAGCACAAATAGGCTTTGTCTGTTTCAAGCAATTGCTTGGCTACTTGTTGATGCCTTGCTTGATTTTGACTTTGTAAAACTGGCTTTTCGTCATAAGGCAAGCCAAGCCAAGCCAAGCCCTCTAAAATAACATCGATTGCTTGCTGAGTTGATCTCGCTTTGTCGGTATCTTCGATGCGTAATAAAAACTTACCGTGATGATGTTTGGCAAACAAATAGTTAAATAAAGCAGTTCTCGCCCCGCCAATATGCAAAAAACCAGTGGGAGATGGTGCGAATCTTACAACAACAGACATTACAAAATCTCGTTAAAATTAAAATAAAGATGGCATTAAAATTAATTTATACCATTTCCACTAATTAAAATCACATTATAACAAAATATCATGTTTAGTCGTGCTATCGCAACGACATGATTTTTGAGATAAAAACTTTAAAAAACGATTGCCTGTATATCCATACAGGCAGAGGCTTTTTTATACAAAAAGTAGTCGTGCTATCGCAACGACAGGTTTAAGTAGTCGTGCTATCGCAACGACAGGTTTAAGTAGTCGTGCTATCGCAACGACAGGTTTAAGTAGTCGTGCTATCGCAACGACAGGTTTTTAACCAAAAAGATGAAGTTAGAATGTGAAAA
>RFXY01000214.1 GCA_009921385.1 Pseudomonadota bacterium | reverse complement strand
ATTTTTTAACAAAATTATTTCAGCAATTTAATAAAACTAACACTATTATTTTTTTTATTTCCGATCATGGGCAGTTTTTGGGGGAAGAAAATGTTTATGGCAACGGCAACAGCAATAATGATTCTGAGGTTTGGAAACAAGCTAATACTGTGCCGATGCTTATTTATGCTAGTGATTCACTATGGCAAAATAAATTTTTTCAACAAAAATTATTGCAAGCGAAAAAAAATGTTTCTAAACCAAATCTTACTCAAGATATTTTCTTTGACACGGTTTTAGATTGTTCAGGCTTTGCTTCTGATTTATTAACTAGAAATTTAAGTTTATGTGGTAAATTAACTAATCATAACATTTCCACTAATTAAAACCACACTTCGATCTAAATTCCTCCTAAATCCCCCCAAATTCCCCTTTTGTAGAAGGGGTGGCACGAAAGTGCCGGGGTAGTGTCGTCAGAAACCAGAATTCGGATTACCCTCGAAATATCATCGGCGATCGTCTCCCAACACTACCTTGGTCTTTTTTGCTATCGCAAAAAATTCACCCCTTCTAAAAAAAGGGAATTTTGCACCGCATTAGATCTAAATTTCCCTTCCACGGGATAGGGAAATTTAGATCGAGCAATTCTTGTCAACATGCACCAAATTGTAGTATTTATTAATATAAATGGGATTTGATATTATTTATTATGAAAAAAACTAGCTTTTAAAAACTCAAATATTTCGCCATCTAAAACAGCAGATGTGTTGCCAGTTTCATAGCCGGTTCTTAAATCTTTTACTAATTGATAGGGGTGCAAAACATAAGAGCGAATTTGATTGCCCCAGCTGTTATCTGCTTTGCTTGCTTCGTTTAAATTATCGATTTCTTTTTTTTTGCTTATTTCAAGCTCGTATAACCTTGAACGAAGCATTTTCATAGCCTCAACTCTATTGCGAAGTTGCGATCGGTCAGATTGACATTGCACCACGATATTGGTTGGTAAGTGTGTTATACGTACAGCGGAATCAGTTTTATTGACATGTTGCCCACCAGCACCAGATGCCCTGAAAGTATCAATACGCAGATCTTTTTCTAAAATATCAATTTGAATGTTGTCGTCAATTTCGGGATAAACCCAAACGGAAGCAAAACTAGTTTGTCGTTTAGCATTAGCATTGAAAGGAGAAATTCGCACCAAACGATGAATGCCAGTTTCATTTTTTAACCAACCACAGGCATATTCGCCAGTAATTTTGATGGTTGCCGAGCGAATGCCAGCTTCGGCATCTGCTAAAAAAGAAACAATTTCACTAGAAAAATTAGCTAAATTAGCAAATCTTTCATACATTCTTAACAGCATTAAAGCAAAATCACAAGAATCGGTTCCGCCAGCTCCAGCATTGATATCGATAAAACAATTATTGTAATCTGTAGGATTGTTAAATAAGCATTCGATAGCAAAATTTTTAGCAATTTTGTAGGTATCAAGCAGAGTTTTTTCTAGATCAAGTAGAAAAGAAGTGTCGTTTTCTGCTAAAGCTAGTTGCAAATATTGTTTAGAATCGTTAAAAGTATTTTGAAGATAGTTAAATTTATTTAACTTATTATCTAAAATCGATTTTTCTTGTAAAATCAACTGGGCTTGCCGTTTATTTTGCCAAAAGTTTTCTTGAACTGTTTGTGAATTGAGATTGTCTAGTTTTAAAGAAAGAGAAGAAGGGTCAAAGACACCTCACGATAACGGTTAATTGCTCTTTA
>RFXY01000213.1 GCA_009921385.1 Pseudomonadota bacterium | reverse complement strand
TGCTTATCCCAACTAATAATATCAACAAATCTCCGCCAAATTTAATTTCAGCAGCAATTTAAGATTGGTGGGTGTGAACAGTTTGAGAAAGGGTTTTATCAAAACCAACTACTATAGCATAATAAGCTAATCTTGCATATTTCTAACTAAGAAGTTTTGAGAAAAAATTGTGACGAAGAATATAAGCTGTATCAGGTGATGCAGCGTTGCTTGCCGAGCAATTTATGCCAGAATTTTGCAGAAGAAAATGGGTGTTTTCAGGTTAAAATGGCATGAGATGCCTTCATGACTTTTTACTTAATTTTACTAAAATTATTTGCCAGAAAATTAGGGGCAAGCACTTGATTTCTGGTAAAAAAAGATAGTTAAAAAGTCTTGTAGAAGCAAGTGGAATATGGGGTTAAGAGTTATTTCAAGATGGACTAAAAAAACAAACTAACTCAACAAAACATCTATTGTAGAGTTAATGCTGATTCTATTTGTTGGAACAATAACATATCGCCAAGGCTTCGTAATTCCATACTGACCAATATTTTGGCTTATTAACTCACAAAATTTTTCTGCCGTTTGTTTTTTTGCTAAAACATCTAAATCGCGCATTTTATTTTCTGGTTTTACTTCCACCAAAATAATTTCATTCGCCAATTCAACAACAAAATCGGGTTCGTAATTAGAGAAAATATTTTCTGGTTCTTTTTTGTAAAATAAGCCTTCAAACTGCTTATGAGATGGCTTCATCCAACATTTAACTGCATTATCATTTTCTAAAAGATAGGCAAATCTGGCTTCTTCGGAGGCATCAAAACGATATTCCACATGGCAGGCTTTTTTAAAATTTCGATAAATAAAGTTTCTGCTAAAGCTATCTATTTGAGATTGCAAAGAAACGCAATTTTCAGGAATTGTGGTAATATTATGCTCATCTAAATATGGTTTTGGCTTGCCAATTTTTGACTCCAAATATGAAGGTGATTTAAATTCAACTTTTTTGGAAATTTGTTTATAAATATCTTCGGCAATTGAGTAAATATTGTGTTCAACAATCATAGCTAAATTTTCTTCATCTTCCGCTTTTTTGCGATAATGATTAACCGCTTGGTTAGCTAATTTCAAAAGCAAAGGCTTTTGGTTTTTATCATCATAATCAATTTCATCAAAACCACAAAGCGCCGCAATAATAGTGTTTTGCGGCGCTTGGCTTGCAGAATTTCCAAAGCTATTAATTCTGGTTATTTGCTTGTCTTTTGTGGAAAAAATTTCTTCATTTAACAAATTTTTTTCTAAATCATTTTGCAACTGCTCTTCAATGATGTTTCGATAATTTTGATAAAAACGCATTCTTGTTTCGTCTAAATCAAAATCATGAATCACCATCTCGCCAAAAGTTGGCCTTAAATCAAGGCGCGGAATTGCAATATGATGGGTTTTTGGCTTTTCGTAAAAATCAGTGGCAATTTTATTAATCTCAATTTTTGCCTCGCTGTCAAAATCAAATAACGGCAAATTTTTTACAGTTTGCTGATCGTGCGAAATAATTTTTCGCGCCCAATCCAAAACTTTATCTTCGGTTTTTTTAGCAATAATTTCTTGCTGCTTTTCTTCACTAAAATTTGCATTTTGCGGATTTTTTAAAACTTCCTTTTTAACTTCAATTGCAATTTCAGCCATTATCGCCGCGCTTTTCTCAATTTCATTTGCCACTTCTTTTACAACAATTGGCAAAGACTGAATTAAAATTTT
>RFXY01000212.1 GCA_009921385.1 Pseudomonadota bacterium | reverse complement strand
AAACTCGAATATCGTGGCTACGATTCGGCGGGTTTGGCAATGGTGCAAAATCAACAAATTATAGTTTTAAAACAAGAAGGAAAAATTGCCAATTTACAACAACTAGTTAATCAAAAGCAACTCAAAAGCAGTGTTGTTATTGGTCACACTCGCTGGGCAACTCACGGCAAACCAAGCAACGAAAATGCCCATCCGCATCAAGGCAAATTTTGTGCCGTGGTGCATAACGGCATCATCGAAAATTTTGCCCAACTAAAACAACAACTAATTGCAGAGGGTGTTAAATTTTATAGCCAAACCGACACCGAGGTTTTGCCTCATTTGTTTGAAAAATATTTTTTGCAATATCAACAAGATCTCAACCAAACAATGCTCGCACTTCAAAAAAGCATTGTTGGCACCTATGCCTTGGCTATTGTTTTAACTCACAATCCCAAAATTATTATTTTTACCAAACAAGGCTCGCCACTAGTGCTTGGCAAAGGTTTGGCCGAAAACTTTATCGCCTCTGATTATTATGGCATTGCTAGCCAAACCGATCAAATCATTTCTGTCGAAGATGGCGATTTTGGCTACATTTCTGCTAAAGAAATTACAATTTTTAATCAACAAAATCAACCAATCACACGAGAATGCAAAACTTTTGCTAAAATCACCGATTCGCTACATAAAAATGGTTTTGCACATTTTATGCTAAAAGAAATCTACGAACAGCCAAAAATCCTTGAAGAAACCATCGAAACCTATGTTGACACCAGCAATTATTCATTTAATTTACCCAATTTTTCTTTCGATTGCCTTGCTATCAACAAAATCACCATCGTTGCTTGTGGCACCTCTTATTATGCTGGCTTAATTGGCAAGCACCTGCTTGAAACTTTTGCCAAAATTGAGGTTGAGGTCGATATCGCTTCTGAATTTCGCTATCGTCAACCGCATTTTAGCGACAATAATTTGGTAATTTTTATTTCACAATCAGGAGAAACTGCCGACACCTTAGCTTCTCTTAAATATGCCTTACAACACCAGCAAAAAACTATGGCAATTGTCAATGTTTTGCATAGCAATATCGCCATGCTAGCCAATTGTGTTTTACGAACCGTGGCTGGCCCCGAAATTGGGGTTGCCTCAACCAAAGCTTACACTGGTCAAATTGCGGTTTTGGCAATTTTTGCTATATATTTGGCTTTTCACAGAAAAACTATTTCTGCCACAAAAAAACAGCAGTTAATAGGCGAATTAATTGCTTGCGTTGGCAAATCGCAAGAGATTTTGCAAAACCTCGATGTTGCAGATATCGCTCACAAACTAATTAATTGCCAAAACATTATCTACACTGGTCGATTAATTTCACACATCACTGCTCTTGAATCCGCTCTCAAATTTCGCGAACTCACCTATATCAATGCCTACGGCATCGCCTGCGGAGAGCTCAAACACGGCACGATAGCATTAATTGACGACAATATTTATTCTATCGCCATTGCTTGCGAAAATCCGCAGAACCATATTTTTGAAAAAACTTTGTCTAACTTGCAAGAAATAAAAGCCAGAGGTGGCAAAATTATTATTCTCACCAATCATCATAAAAGCTCTAATTTTGCCGATCTTTCTTCTGATCTTATCACCATTCCTGCCACCGAAGGCTTTATTCAAGAAGCGATTTTGCCAATTATTCCAATGCAAATGCTAGCCTATCAAGTGGCTTTGCTAAAAGGCAACGACATCGATCAACCACGAAACCTTGCCAAATCGGTGACGGTTGAGTAG
>RFXY01000211.1 GCA_009921385.1 Pseudomonadota bacterium | reverse complement strand
AATGCAGTGCATCGCTTGTGGCTTATGCATTGATGCTTGCGATAATATTATGACAAAACTTAATTTACCAAAAGGCTTAATTCGCTACGACACTTTGCAAAACCTCAACACAAATCCAGATTTTTTTAGTATTAAAAAAACCAAGTTTTTTCGCCCCCGAACTTGGTATTATCTGGTTATTATTAGCATTATTTGCACTGCAATTATGGTTGGGCTTGCCACTAAAAAAACTATTTCGCTTTCGATTTTACCAGAAAGAAACCCACCTTATGTTTTGTTAAGCGACGGCTCTATACGCAATACTTATTGGCTCAGCATTACCAACAAAAGTCATCAAACAAAAAAACTTACCCTTACCACAAGCCACAGCGAAGTATTAGATGTAAAAATCTTAAATCAAGAACAAGATTTTATTGAGCTAAAACCACAAGCAGTGAGTGAATTTAAAATATTTCTCACCACTAAAAAACCAATCTCTAACACCGAAAACTTGGTGATAGATTTTATCTTAACCGATAATCAAGAAACCTATCAAACCTCGGCAGTATTATTTTTACCGTAAGTTTTGTATAGAGACTGTTGTGTTTTCAAGTTAAAATGGTATTGTAGACAAACTTTCTAAAATTGCCATTCGCACTGCAACTCCAGCTGTTACTTGGTTTAGAATGCAAGATTTTTGGCTATCGTAAGCAAGATTAGCATCGATTTCAACTTGGCGGTTAATGGGGCCAGGGTGCAAAATAATTGCTTTTGGTGCTAGCTTTATTTTATGGTTATCGAGGCCATAAAGAGAAAAATATTCATCAAAAGAAGCAATGTAGCAACTTTCCATTCTTTCTTGTTGTAAGCGAAGCATCATAATAACATCGGCATCGGTAATTGCTGTTGCTAAATTTGGGCAAATTGTTACATTGTATTGTTTTAGCCATTCTTCATAACCAAAAGGCAAAAGAGTAGGTGGGGTGCTAATGTTAATTTGGCAACCAAATTTATGTAGTAAAAAAATATTAGATCGAGCAACTCTTGAATGCAAAACATCGCCACAAATTGCTATTTTTAAGCCTTGCAAGGTTTTTTTCTGCTCTAAAATAGTAAAAGCATCAAGCAAAGCTTGTGATGGATGCTCGTTGGTGCCGTCGCCTGCATTGATTAAACTGGCCGAGATATGCTTTTGCAACACTTGCAAAATACCACTAGAATTGTGCCGAATTGCTACAAAATCTGGCTCCATCGCCGAAATTGTTTTGGCGGTATCAATTATTGTTTCGCCTTTTTTTAAAGAAGAAAGCGAAATATCGAGGTTAATAACTTCGGCTCCCAGTTTTTTTGCCGATAACTCAAAAGACATTCTGGTTCGGGTGGAGTTTTCAAAGAAAAAATTCACCAATAATTTACCTTTTAAAATATCACAATATTGCTTGGGGTTGCGGTAATAAAACTTGGCTAGATCGAGTATTTGCAGTATTTGCTCTGGCTGTAAAGGTAAAATAGAAAGCAGATTGGTCATTTCCTTTGCACAATATGTTGAAAAACTTGTTCTAAATCGGGTTGTTTGGTAGAAATATCAAGAATATCAAGGTTTTTCGCTGTAATTTGCCATAAAATATCGGTGATAGCAATATTGTTTGGATTGTAATTAATGATAATTTCGTTGGCAGAGTTTAGCTTAAAATCAAGATTTGGCAAGCAAAAATTGGTAGGCAAAGATTGTTTAGTGTGAATAATTAATTGCTTTTCAGATAAGCTGTTTAATAAATTTTGCTTACTATC
>RFXY01000022.1 GCA_009921385.1 Pseudomonadota bacterium | reverse complement strand
AGCTCTTGAGTTAAATGCACCACAGGAACCCCCGCTTTTTCGGCTATGGAGCGAAGTTGTGGAGTAAAATCGCAACATTTTTCAATAACAAAAGGCATTGAATTGCTAAATATTTTGAGAAATTCTTCTTGTGAAATTGCCATATTTCGAGCCATTGCAAATTGCTGAAATTTTTTTACACTACTATTGACATCGTCTATCCATTTTTCTGCCGATTTAGAAAACGAAGTTCCTTCTTTAACACTTCCGCCGTTAAATCTTTTTGCCATCTGCACCACCAAACCTAAAAATTTTGGCTGAAAACTCAAGCCACGAAAACTTTGTGTAGTTTGATAATCGCCAAGTAGCTTAACCCAATTTTGAAAAATCGAGCTTAAATTATCTATTGCTTGCAACGAAAAAAAAGTTGGTGAAACAGGAGTAATAAAATAATCACTAAGCATCATAATCATGGCATTAATTACACTGCTTGCACTTGGTGAAGTGTCGATTAAAATAAAATCGTAATGAGTTTTTTGCTTGGTAATTGATTTTTCAAAGCGGTGCGGAATGTCGTTGGTAAATTCGTTTTTATTTTTAACAATGCCAAACAAATCTGCCTCGATATTTGATAAATTTATGGAGCCAGAAATTAATTCGACATAACCTTTTGAGTTAATTTTTGATTGGGTTTGATATATTTTTTTAGCACATTTTAAGCCTTTCAGCTCGATATCGATATATTCGGCAAGAGAAATGTATTTTTCAATATTTTGGCTCCATTTTGATTGCTCGTCGGTAGAATATTCAACCGAAGTTGACAAACCATAAATTGCCGAGGTTAAATTCATTTGCGGATCAGCATCGATAAGCAAAACCTTACAACCTTTATCGGCGAAAATAAACCCTAGATTATGCACCAAAGTTGTTTTACCAACCCCGCCTTTATGATTAAAAAAAGTAATGATTTTACCCATATTTTGCCAAAAAATTTTCTATTTAAAAAAACTTAATTTATTGTAAAATTTCTTTTAATTCTTTTGCTAAATTTTTAATATCGTTATCAGAAGTTAACTCGGTGAAGGCCAGAATCATTTTGTTGCCTTCGGCATAACCGCCGATGATGTGTTTAGCTAAAAGTTTTTCGTTGACTTTATCGGCACTTTGCAAAAACTCAACCGTAAATTCGTTAAAAAAGTTGTCGTTAAGAATTTTTAAACCCAAAACCTTGCTAAGTTCATCAAAAGCAAAGCAGGCTTTTTGATGATTAAGTAAAGCAAGTTTTTTAAAGCCAATTTCGCCCAGCAACGAAACATGAATAGTGAAAGCTGTGGCACACAAACCTTGATTTGAACAAATATTTGAGGTGGCTTTTTCTCGACGAATGTGTTGTTCTCGGGCATTTAAAGTAAGCACAAAGCCTTGTTTGCCATCGACATCTGTTGTTGAGCCACAAATTCGCCCTGGCATTTGACGAACAAATTCTTTTTTACAAGCAAAAAAGCCCAATAAAGGCCCGCCAAAATTTAGCCCAACACCTAAAGAAGAAGCCTCGCCCACCACGATATCGGCAACTTCTGGAGCTGGCAATAAACCCAAAGCCAAAACTTCGTTGACCACCACAATTAATAAAGCTCCCGCTTGTTGGCACCGCTCTTTAATGGCATTTAAATTGGCGATGTTGCCATAAAAATCTGGGTATTGCACCACCACACCTGCGCAATCGGCAGAAATTTCGTTGACAAAACTAGCTTCGTTTAGGTTAAGATAAGTTTGGCAAACCTCTAAATAATCGGGATGAATGCTGTTGGCAAGAGCAAACTTTTTTTTGCCCGGTTTTAAGCGAAGAGCCATCAACAAACTTTCGGCTAAAGAAGTCGCCCCATCATACATCGAGGCATTGGCAACTTGCATGCCGGTAAGCAAAGAAATAATGCTTTGGAATTGAAAAATTGTTGTCAATGTTCCTTGCGATATTTCGGGCTGATAAGGAGTGTAGGAGGTTAAAAATTCGGATCGCTGAATGAGATGATCGACCGCAGAAGGAATGTGATGATTATAACAACCAACTCCTAAGAAAAAATTGCCTTCGTTGGCGGAACGATTTTTTTTAGAAAGAGCAGTAATAAAAGCATCAACTTGCTGTTCGCCTTGATGATGGGGCAAGCCAGCAATTGGTTGTTTTAGCAAAAATTTATCATCAACATCGCAATAAAGTTGATTAACAGAATCAACACCGATTTCTTGCAACATTGCTTGGCGATCGGAGTTGGTAAGAGCAAGATAACGCATAGTATTTAATAAAAAAATATGAAAAAATAAAATAGTTTTACGGCAAAAAATTTTATCATCAATCACCTAATTTGCAAGCTGTTTTTTGCTAAAATTTTTTGCATAAATTAATGTTTAGTAATCGTTTAAAATAGTAGAAATAATTTTTTGTTGCTGATTCTGATCTAGCAACCATTGTTTTGCCTTGATAGCGGTTTGTTTGCAAACATCTTTATTTTGCAACAAATTACACACTTGTTGCTGTAGTTCATCTTGACTCTCAACTAAAAAACAAGCATCGTTTTGCATTAATTCGGTGTAAATTTGTTGATTATTTGCCACATTTTTACCACTAATCACCGCACAGTTATGCAAAATGGCTTCGCACGGGTTGTGCCCGCCTACCAAAGCAAAAGAACCGCCCATAAATATAAAATGATTGGCAAAATGATGATAAAACAACTGCACTTCACCAATGGTGTCGACTAAGTAAAATTGTGTGTGTTCTTGAATTTTTTGGTGCAAAGACCGAATTGCTACAATATGATTATTGCCTATCAAATCAAGCACTTCTTGTTTTCGTTGCGGATGTCGCACAATAATTATAGTGAGTAAATCGGCAAAATTTGGCAGTAAATTTTGATGAATTTTGATAACCATTTTCTCTTCTGGCTTGTGAGTGTTGGAAGCGATAAAACAATTGCGGTTGCCAATATTTTGCTGTAAAAATAACAGATCTTGCTTGGCAAAAAAAGCAGGAAAAACCAAGCATTTTAAATTGCCGTAATAATAAAGTTTTTGTTGAGAAAATAAATTTTGCAAAAGTGCATAAGAATTTTTACTTTGAGCAAAAATAGCAGTAAAATTGCTAAAAATATTGATGCCGATTTTGCTACAACAATGCCAAAAATTATAGGTTTTTGGCGATATTTTGGCATTTACTAAAAAAGTTGGCACTTCTTTAGCTTTTAATTGCCATAAAATGTTTGGCCACAGTTCTGATTCGATAAAAATCGCCATTTTTGGTTGCCAAAAATGCAAAAATTTTTTTATGACAAAATAACTATCAACAGGCAAAAATTGATGCCATATTTTATCAAAAAAAACTGGATTTTGCTGAATTTTATCAACAATAATTTTAGTAGAAGTAACGGTGGTTGAGGTAAATAAAATATAGCAATTTGGCTTTTGCTGTAAGATTTGTTCTATCAACCAAAAAGCCGAGTTAACCTCACCCACACTCACTGCATGAAGCCAAATTAAATGATGATTTTGTGCTTTTTGATAAAAAGTTGGTTTAACATTCGCAAAGGCAAACTTTTCTTGCCATCTTTTTGGCAGTTCTTTTTTTTGCAACAAACGATAAATTACCAGCAAAAAAAGCAAGGGCAAAATTGCCACAGAAAGCAAAATATAAAGCAACTTAACAAGATTTTTTAAGATCATAGAATAATCATTGTTTCTAATTTTTTGATTTCTTCTCTTAATTCTAGGGCTTTTTCAAAATCAAGATTCTTTGCCGATTTATGCATTTGCTCTCTAAGTTTGGTAATATTTTTTTCGATGCCATTAAGATTAATTGCTGTTTTTTCGGCTTTTTTACTATATAAATTATCAAAAACAGAGCTAATTGCCTTGTAGGTGGTGGTTGGATTTATGTTGTTTGCCAAATTATGTTGCATTTGCAGATCTCGACGATAATTGGTTTTTTCAAGGGCTTTGTTGATAGAGGCCGTCATTTTATCTGCATATAAAATCACCCTTCCTTCTGAATTTCTGGCGGCTCTGCCTATTGTTTGAATTAAAGAAGTTTCATTTCTTAAAAAACCCTCTTTATCGGCATCAAGAATGGCAACCAAAGCACATTCTGGAATATCTAGGCCTTCTCTTAACAAATTAACTCCCACCAAACAATCGTATTTTCCCAATCTCAAATCTTGAATAATGGCAATACGATCAAGAGTGTCAACATCGGAATGCATATAAACCACATTAATATTGTGTTCGTTGAGATAACTAGTTAAATCTTCTGCCATTTTTTTGGTAAGAGTGGTTGCCAAAGTGCGAAAACCGAGATTTTTCATCGCTTGTATTTCGGGCAATAGATTTGCCACTTGAGTTTTGGCAGAACGAACCTCGCAAATCGGATCAAGCAAGCCTGTTGGCCGAATAATTTGCTCAACTACTTCGTTTTGAGTTTTGGCTAATTCGTATTTGCCGGGAGTTGCAGAAACAAAAATAGTTTGCGGGCGAAGATTTTCCCATTCTAAAAATTTCAAAGGACGATTATCTAGGGCACTTGGCAGACGAAAACCATGCTCAACCAAAGAGCTTTTTCTGGCATTGTCGCCTTTCGCCATGCCGTCAATTTGGGGCACGCTAACATGGCTTTCGTCAACAAAAAGCAAAGCATCGCTCGGTAAATATTCAAACAAAGTGGGCGGTGGAAAGCCCGCTGGCCGTTTAGTGAGATATCGCGAATAATTTTCAATTCCTTTGCAACTACCTAAAGTAACCATTAATTCTAGATCGTAATTGGTTCGTTGTTGCAATCTTTGCATTTCTACTAACTTATTTTGCTGTTCTAGTTCTAATAGGCGAGAATTAAGATCGGTTTTGATAATTTTGATTGCCCCTTGCAAAACCTCGGCAGGTGTGGCATAGTGCGATGCAGGATAAATGGTTATTTGTTGCATTTTCTTGCTGATTTCTGCTGTGAGCGGATCGAACTCGTAGATGTCGTCTATTTCGTTGTCAAACATACAGATTCGCCAAGCTTTATCGTTTAAGTGGGCCGGAAAAATATCGATGCTATCGCCCTTTACTCGAAAAGTGCATCTGTCAAAATCGACATCGTTTCGTTGATATTGCAAATCAATTAAATTAGTTAAGATTTTTTGGCGATTAATTTGCTGTCCCAAAGTAAAAGAAACAATCATTTTACCATAATATTCGGGCGAACCAATGCCGTAAATACAAGAAACAGAGGCAATAACAATGGCATCTCTTCTTTCAAGCAGAGCTCGAGTTGCATTGTGCCTTAAACGATCTATTTGCTCGTTGATGGTGCTGTCTTTTTCGATAAAAGTATCGCTTTTGGCAATATAAGCCTCGGGCTGGTAGTAGTCATAAAATGACACAAAATAACCGATTTCATTTTCAGGAAAAAATTCGCACATTTCGGCATAAAGCTGTGCAGCCAAAGTTTTGTTGTGAGCCATAATAAGGGCTGGCCTTTGCATTTTAGCGATAATGCTTGCCATAGTAAAAGTTTTACCAGAACCGGTAATGCCCAGCAAGACTTGATCTTGTTTTTTTTGCTGTAAACCTGCAATTAAACTAGCTATTGCTTTTGGTTGATCGCCAGAAGGCAAATATTTTGAGTGCAGTTTAAACAGCTGTTTAGTTGAAGGCATAGATTTCTTTGATGCTAAATTTTTTATCAAACATAAATTTTGGACTATCAAAACCGCTGTATTCAATTTTAATGTCATCATTGCGATTGTCTTGCACATAAATGTGAGAAGAAGAAACCGCCCCGTTTAATAGATTCCAGGTTGGATCAACATAAAACCACTGATTATTAACATAAATCATATTCCAGGCATGGCTTTCGAATTTGTTATATTCACCATAAGCATAACCATAAACCACTGCCGAAGGTATGCCTGCCGACCTTGCTAAAGCATTGTAAAGAGTGGCAAACTCGGCACAAACTCCTTTTTTGGTAGTTAAAATTTCGGGCACAGTGAGTAATTTACCAAAATAACTGGCATCGTATTGCAAGTATTCGTAGACAAATTTACCTATTTTAGCATATAAGGGCAAGTTTTGATATTTTGGATTATTTTTAATATTTTCAACAATTGGCATTAATAAAGCAAGCTCTTCTGGTGAAATTTTGAGATATTTTTGACTATCAAAAGAAGATTTTAAAGCATAATTTTCGCCTGTTATTATGTTTGCTTTATTGGTGATGTTTATTTGATTGATAAAGTTTTTTAAAGCAAAGTCAAAAATATTATTTTCTTTAGTAGTTAAATGTTTTTCTGGCAATAAATTAGCAGTAATTATTTGATCATCCACTTCTTGAGCCCCGCCATAAAAAACATAAGGCACCACAACTTTTAATGCACCAGTGGCATTATTAGTGTTGATAATATTTGAAATCGACACCTCCCAAGCAACTTTTTTATTGGTGAATTTTAAAATTTCTTGCACACCTTCTGTTGGCACCAAACCTTGATAAACAAGTTGATTTTCATTAAGAAAAACATTATTATGCATCGAAATTAAGCGAAAATCAGAAGCAAAATTTATGATAACTTTTGCCTTGGCACCCACAGCAAATTGTGGAATATAAATTTGATTTTGATGTAGATATTTATTGAATTTTAAATATTTATGCTTTGCATCATATTGAATTAACACTGTATCGTTGTTTCTTTTGCCTTGTGGAAAAAATATTTGCAACACATCGTTTTGATAAGAATATTTGGCAACCTTGCCATCTACCAAAACATTATAAAAATCTAGTTTATAATCGTTGGTGGTATTGGTGGTGATGTTAAAAGAGCTAGTAAAATAATTAGCAGCGAGATCGTTGATTTTAATCAACAATTTATAGCTAGAATTTTTTTGAGTTTGACTTAAATTAGAATTTTCTTGCCATTCTAAAAATTGCATTTCTGCTTTTGCTTTGTTTATAAAAGCAGAAAACAAGAGAATAGTTAGTAGAAAAAATTTATAATAAGATTGAAAAAACATTGCATCATTCCCATTCTATGGTGCCTGGTGGCTTAGAAGTAAAATCGTAGACAACTCTATTTATGCCTCTTACTTCATTGATGATGCGATTGGCAATTGCACTTAACAACTCGCTCGAAAAATGATAAATATCAGCAGTCATACCATCAACAGAAGTAACAGCACGCAGTGCTAAAACATTTTCGTAGGTTCGAGCATCGCCCATCACCCCAACAGTTTTTACTGGCAATAAAACCGCAAATGCTTGCCATATTTCGTTGTAAAGACCATGTTTTTTGATTTCTTGTAAATAAATATCGTCTGCTTGTTGCAAAATGGCGATTTTTTCGGCAGTAATGTTGCCAATAATTCTGATAGCCAAACCAGGCCCCGGAAATGGATGACGAGCCACAATTTCGCTAGGCAAACCCAATTCGTAACCAAGCAATCTTACTTCGTCTTTAAAGAGCATTCTTACAGGCTCTAAAAGTTGCAACTTCATTTTTTTAGGCAAACCACCCACATTATGATGAGATTTAATGGTTTGACTCACCCCATTGTTGGGATGCGAAGACTCAATAACATCTGGATAAAGAGTGCCTTGGGCAAGAAATTTAGCATTGTTAATTTTGCTGGCTTCGGCATTAAAAACTTCGATAAAAGTTTTGCCAATAATTTTTCTCTTTTTTTCTGGGTCGGAAATATTTTTTAATTTTGCTAAAAATAAAGCAGAAGCATCGACCATTATCAAGTTAAAATCGCAGTGATGACGAAAAACTTTTTCTACATTTTTTGCTTCATCGCAACGAAGCAAACCATGATCAACAAAAATGCAAGTAAGTTGTTTGCCAATTGCCTGATGAATAAGGGCGGCCACAACAGCAGAATCAACCCCGCCACTTAAACCGCAAATAACCTGATTATTGCCAACTTGTTTTTTTATTGCTTCTATTTGTTGTGTTTTAAAATTTTTCATTGTCCAGTCCGATTGACAGCCAGCGATTTTTAACAGAAAATTTTTTAATAAAACTAAACCATCAACAGAATGGGCAACTTCTGGGTGAAATTGCAAACCATAAATATTTTTTTCAAGCCAAGCAATGCCAGCAAAAGGAGCAGAATCGGTAGAAGCTATTACATGAAAATTATCGGGAATTTTAGCAATGCTGTCGCCATGGCTCATCCAAACTTGATTATTGACAAAACCAGCAAATAAAGGAGAGTTGGGCTGAAATTTTAATTGAGCTTTACCAAATTCTCTTTTGTCGCTAGGCAAAACAGAACCTCCCAATAAATGACAAATCAACTGCTGACCATAACAAATACCTAAAACAGGAATATTAAGTTGCAAAATTTTTTTATCGATAGCAGGAGCCGAATTTTCATAGACCGAAGCCGGCCCGCCAGAAAGAATAATGGCACGTGGATTAATTTTTTGTATTTTTTCTAAGGAAATATTAAAATTTTCAACTAAACAAAAAATACCTATTTCTCTGATTCTTCTAGCGATAAGTTGAGTTACTTGGCTACCGAAATCAAGAATAAGAACAGAGTTTTCTGATTGATTAAACATAGAATTTTATTGTAAAATAGCAGAATTAAGTTGTTGTAAAATTGCAGAACTATCGTAATTTTGAACGTCGGCAATAATTTTAGCGATAACTTTACATAAGTCTAGTGATATTTGCTTTTTTATGGCAAAATCAGCCAATAAACCGCAGGCCAAAGCACCTTCGCAGGTGTTTTGTTGATTGATATCTTGCTTTTTACCAAGAGCAAAACCAAAACGATAATTTCGCGATTGACTAGAAGAACAAGTAAGAAAAATATCACCAAAACCAGCAGGATTATCAAGGCTCGCTTCTACTTGAAAAAAATGACACAACATTTTTATTTCAGAAATTCCGCGACATACCAAAGCAGATTTGGCATTATGGCCAAAATCAAGAGCATCTAAAAAACCACAACCAATCGCCATAATATTTTTAAAAATACCAGAAAACTCTGTTGCCACAACATTATGAGAATATTTGGCGAAAAAATGAAAATTATTTAAACATAAAATAACTTCATTTGCTAAAATAGCATTTTCACTAGCAAGTGTTGTGATTGTTGGTTGTTGTTTAGCAACTTCTAAAGCAAAATTAGGACCCGATAAAACAGCAAAATTGTGATGTTTAGTGATTTTTAAAAATAGATCACTTAACAAATTTATTTCTTGATTTTGCACCCCAAAACCTTTCGAACAAAGCACAAAAATGGTATTTTGATGAAATTTCGTTTGTGCTATTTGCCAAAAAACCTCAACACAGTGAGCACTCGGCACTACAACAAAAACTATATCAACATCATTTTCATAAACATTGGTAGCACATAAATTAGAATGCAAAACAATGTTAGGAAGTTTTTTAAAATTGGTTTTTTGTTGATTTATCTCTTGTAAAGTTGCCAAATTTTTGGTATATAGATAAACAAAATTGTCGTTACAAGATAAATGATTGGCTAAAGCAGTGCCCCAACTGCCAGCGCCAATTACTAAAATTTTTTTGTTCATATTTTTTCAATAATAACCACAGCAACAGAATATTCTTTTTCGTCGCTTAAACTAAGATGAATATTAACTAAGTCAAATTTATTAGTAAATAAGTTTTGTTTATCGCTAGCAAGAAAAATATTGGGCTTACCAAAATTATCGTTAATAATTTCAATATCACGAAAAGCAAAAACACTGCCAATGCCAAAGCCGGTTGCCTTGGCAAAGGCTTCTTTACCAGCAAATCTTTTGGCAATAAAATTAATTAATTTAGCTTGTTGAAAATTATCAAGGCTAAATTTATTTGACAATATTTCAATTTCTCTTGCAGAAAAAATTTTATTTAGCAAACGAAAACCAAATTTTTCTAGCAATATTTTAATACGTAAATTGTTAATAATGTCTATTCCTGTGCCAATTATCATAAAATTAGGTTTGTGTTTAATAAATTAACTTGCAATTTTGTTTTAGAAAAATCATCATTTTATTTT
>RFXY01000210.1 GCA_009921385.1 Pseudomonadota bacterium | reverse complement strand
GTCTCGTGGGCTCGGAGATGTGTATAAGAGACAGATATTGGGTTGGTAATGATAATTATCTTTTAGCAAGCAGTTCTGGAAAAATTAATAAACCGATAGATTTATCTTCGCGTAAATATTTGGATTACCCTAATAAAAATTTTGGTAAAATAATTTTTTCTTCACCAATAGTTGGCGTTATAAGTAATGAAAATATTTTGCCAATTTCTCTTACTTTAACCAGCGAAAAAGGTTATGTTGTGGGTACTTCTGTGCTTTCTGTGCAAATAAAAGAATTATTAACTAAATTATCTCAATTTAAAACTCCAAATGAAGAATTTATGATTTTATCTCAAAATAATATTTTACTTTCTTCTTATGAAGATTTTCAAAAAATCATTAATCAAGATAAGCTTTCTTTTTCTGCAACAAAATGGCAAATTATATTTTCTTTTTTTAGCAATAAAAACAAAGAATTTTTGCTTTTCGAAGAAAAATCAGAGGATTTTTCAATTGTTATAGCGGTGAAGCGACAATATTTTGTTGACGAGATGAAAAATATTATGTTACCTTATTTGGTGCAAGCAATTAACATTATTTTGTTGTTATTTTTTCTACGATAAACTTTTTAATCTAATAGATTCAGATTTTAACTGTCCGCAAGCTGCCAAAACCTCTTCTCCTCTTGTTTTTCTGATGGTGGCAATTATTTTTTGTTGTTTAAGAATTTTTTGAAATTCTTTAATTGTTTCAATTGAACTTGGTTGATAAATCACACCTTGCCACATATTAAATGGAATTAAATTAACTCTAACATTTAGATTGTATTTTTTAATTAGTTTAACTAATTCTAAAGCTTGCTCTTGTCTATCGTTTATTTGGTTTAATAAAGTATATTCAAAAGTAATTTTTTGCTTTGGATTGAGGTTTTGATATATTTTGCAGGCCTGCATTAGGTTTTCTAGTGGATATTTTTTGTTAATAGCCATAATTTCACTTCTTAAAGAATTGTTGGTGGCATGCAATGAAATGGCTAAATTAGTTTTGAGTTCGCTAGCAGATTTGATGATTTCTGGTGATAAACCCGAGGTAGAAACGGTTATTTTATTTAATGAAAAATTCAGCCCATCTTTATCGTTTATAATGTGTATAGCTTTTTTAACTTCTTCATAATTAAAAAAGGGCTCGCCCATTCCCATAAAAACAATGTGGGTAATTTTATTTTTCTCCCAATCTTGTAAATGATCTTTAGCAACTAAAATTTGGGCTATTATTTCGTCAAAACTAAGATTTCTAACTAAAGTTTGAGTTCCGGTATGGCAAAATTTGCAAGATAAAGTGCACCCAACTTGCGAAGAAATGCAAAGTGTTGCCCTGTTTTCTTCTGGTATAAAAACCGTTTCTACTTCTTTACAATCGCTAAAACTAATTAACCATTTGCAAGTTTTGTCTTGCGATTGAATGATATTTTTAATGTTTGGTCGAGAAATTGTGAATTTTTCATCGAGTATTTGTTGGGTTTTCTTATTTAAATTGGACATTTTAAAAAAAGAATCTACCCCTTTTTGATAAAGCCATTGCCAAATTTGTTTGTTGCGAAATTTTTCGATATTAAGCTGTATAATCAAGTCGGATAAGTTGTTTTGAGATAAGCTTAAAATGTTATTTTTCTTATTATGATACACTTTTATAGATTTTATTTTGTATTGAAAAAAAAATTACTTTTTTAAAAAAAGTAATTTAAAATTTTTTTATGTTATGCCATTTCGCACTATTTTTACTTTTAAAAATAGTGCAATAACAGTTATAT
>RFXY01000209.1 GCA_009921385.1 Pseudomonadota bacterium | reverse complement strand
TAGGGCGATTTGTTGCAAATTAGGATGCAGAGTTGTGCTTACCACAATGCCATCTTCAAATACATGATCGGAGCCATAAAGCGAAGTGAGTTCTTTTTTAACACTATCAGAAAAAAAACTATTTTCTGTATTGCTATTATTGGCTGTGTTGTTAACGATTTGTATCGGTTGATTTAGTGCTGTTTCAAATTCTTCTTTGCTAATAAATTTTTCTTCATACATTCTTTGCAAAACCCAATCTCGGCGATTTTTAGCTTTGTTGATGTTTTTTCTCGGATCTAATTTTGAAGGAGCTTTTGGCAAAGTAGCCAACAAAGCCATTTCTTCTAACGAAATATCGGTAACCGATTTGTTAAAATAAACCTGGCTAGCCGCTTCAACACCATAAGCACCAGAACCTAGATATATTTGATTAAGATATAGCTCTAAAATATGTTCTTTTGAGAATTCTTTAGAAATGCGATATGCCAATATTGCTTCTTTGATTTTTCGTTGCCAAGTTCGTTCTTTGGTAAGTAAAAAATTTTTCACTACTTGCTGAGTGATGGTAGAAGCCCCGCCCATACCGCCTTCGCCACTAATTGCACCTAAAGTATTGGTGATGGAGGTTCTGAAAATTGCTAAAAAATCAACCCCAGAATGTTTATAAAAATTTGCATCCTCAGCTGCCAAAAAAGCATTGATAACATTTTGTGGAATGTGTTTAATTTCGAGGAAAACTCTTTTTTCTTTAGAAAATTCGCTAATCAAAGAACCATCAGAAGCATAAATACGAGTGGTGGTGATGGGGTTGTAAGTTTTAAGCTGTTCGTAATCAGGCAGATTTTCGCTGTTTTCTTTGAAAATGACAACAATAGCAATAACAACAAAAACAACAATAAAAATGAATACTGCCAACAAAGTGGCTAGGATTTTTTTCATACTTCTTGTTTTTTAGATCTTGGATCGAAATAAAATAATATTGGTGCCGAAATATAGATAGAAGAATAAGTGCCCAAAGCAATGCCAAAAAAGGTTGCCACACTAAAACTAAACAACACATCGCCACCATAAATTATGAGAGCCAATAAAGAAATAAGAGTAGTGCTGGCAGTAAGTATGGTGCGACTTAAAGTAGAATTAATGCTGGTATTAATCAAATCATTAAGATTTATTTTAGGGTGTTTTTTGAGATTTTCACGTATGCGATCGTAAATAACCACAGAATCATTGATAGAATAGCCAATTACGGTAAGGATGCAAGCAATTGAGGTGAGATTAAATTCTAAACCCGTAATCGCAAAAAAACCCAAAACCACTATTGCATCGTGCAAAAGAGCAAAAATACCACCGATGCCAAACTGCCAGTCAAACCGAATTGTGATGTAGATCATAATGGCAACAAAAGAAAGAATCAGAGCCAACAAGCCTTTTAAAATAAGCTCAGAACCAACTTGCGGACCGACATAATCTATTTTGCGATATTGAATTTGAGTAAAATTTTCTTGCAAAGTTTGTTGAATGTTTTTTACTAAAAAATTTTGTTCTTGGTTAACAAGTGGCATCTTGATTAAAAAAGCACTGTTATCAACATTTTGTATTTGCACATCAGAAAACTTGCTAGACAAAACATTTCGTAAATCATTGATGTTGTTGTTGCTTGGTAATTCTACTTCTATTAATATGCCACCAGCAAAATCGATGCCAAGATTTAAGCCTTTAAAAAACACCAAAATTAGTGAAAATAACATAGAAATAATCGAAAAATATATCGCTAATTTGCGATAATTCATAAAATTTATTTGACTATTTTTAAAAAGATTACGCAAAATTTTTATCATATTGAGGTG
>RFXY01000208.1 GCA_009921385.1 Pseudomonadota bacterium | reverse complement strand
TGTGTATAAGAGACAGTATCAATCGTGGTTCTAAGAGAAATGTTAGAAATAGCATTAATTCTCACTATTTTATTTTCTGCAACCAAAAATATTGCGAAAAGTAAATTTGCCATTGCAATTGGCTTGGTCTTGGGCATTGCTTCTTCTTTAACCATCGCTTATTTTACCGATAAAATATCTGATGCTCTCGATGGTCTTGGGCAAGAATTTTTTAATGGGCTTATTTTGTTTACCACCTCCTTTATGATAGGCTGGACGGTGATTTGGATGCAAAAACATGCCAAAACTTTAACTCACGAACTAAAACAATTAGGTGCATCGGTTAGTCAAGGCAAAAAACATTTATATGCATTAAGTATTGTGGTTTTGCTTACCATCACCAGAGAAGGCTCCGAAATTGTGCTGTTTTGCTATGGTCAATATGTCTCTGGTATGGAAAAATCTCATATTGCCATTGGTTTTGCTATTGGCATTTTTTGTGGTTTGATGTTGAGTTTCGCCCTTTATTTTGGTTTATTGCTAAAATCTTTTCAAAAACATTTTTTTCAAATCACTACTTTGTTGCTAATTTTCTTTGCCTCTTCACTATCGGCAACTGGTGCAGGTTTTTGGGTTAATGCCAACATTATTTCGGCAATTATTGAGCCTGTTTTTGATTTATCTAATATTATTCCCCAAAAAAGTTTTGTTGGGCAAGTTTTGCATTTCTTTTTTGGCTACATCGAAAAACCTTCTTTAGCTCAATTGATCGCCTATTTTTCTACTTTTAGTATTTTATTTTTTGGAGTGAAAATTGCTAAAAAAATTTAAAACACATTTTTATGTCTAATTTTTTACAAAAAGTTTATCAAACCAAGCAACAAGAAGTGCGAGATAGCAAAAAAAAACTTTCTCTGACCGAAATTTGCAAGCACTTAACATGCAATCAAAATAATCATAACAGAGATTTTTTCTTAGCTTTAAAAAATGCTAGTCAAAACCAGAAAACCGCCCTAATTTGTGAAGCAAAAAGAGGCTCACCTTCTGCTGGTTTAATTAGGCAAAATTTTGACATTGTAGAAATTGCCAAAAGTTATCAACAAGCGGGGGCAACTTGTTTGTCTATTTTAACCGATCGGCAATATTTTTTTAGTGATCTTAATTTTTTAGATATTGCTCATCAAGCCTGCTCTTTGCCGTTGCTAAGAAAAGATTTTATGATTTGATTGTTGCTATGCTTTCTGATAGTCAGTTGCAAGAACTAGAGCAGGTGGCCATTTCTTTGCAAATGTCGGTGTTAATTGAAGTGCATAACCAACAAGAGTTAGAAAGAGCAATGCTTCTAAAAAGTAGGTGTTTAGGCATTAATAATCGCAATTTACAAACCTTAGAAGTAAATTTAAACACTGCAATTCAATTAGCAAAAATGGTGCCAAACGACTATTTATTGGTGGCAGAAAGTGGCATTAAAACCAAGGCAGAAATCGAGCTTTTTCAACAACACAATATTAATTGTTTTTTAATTGGCGAAAGCTTGATGAAACAGCCAAATTTACAACAAGCGGTGCAAAATCTTTTATGAAAAAACTTTTAATAATAGTTCTGTTAATTTTTACCGGTTGTTATAAAAACTGGTATAAACCAATGGGAAAAATCTTTGATACTATGCCAAAAGGCGGAACTTCTGGTTTTAATCTTGGCTGGATTCACGGTTGCGAATCTGGTTTGGCAACTCAATTTGGTGGCGAAGCCTATAAAATGTTTTATGCCTGGAAAAAAGATCCCGATATTATCTCGATAAATCCAAATTTCGAAAGAGTAAAAAAAAGATATAGAAGCGAATTAAAAAA
>RFXY01000207.1 GCA_009921385.1 Pseudomonadota bacterium | reverse complement strand
GTAGGGTTTTTTCTTGTGTTTCAACCATAATTCTGCTGTCAATAAAAATTATATCATTAAGATCTGGGTAGATTTTTTGCAGAAAATTTTTGAGATATTTTTTCCAAATATCTTTTTTATAGCGTAATAAATATGCAAATGTTGAATTAAATGATTGTTGAAAATTACAAGACGAAGAAATAAAGATGACTCCTCCTATTTTAGACACTATAATTGTAAATTGATTTTCCGATGATTCATAAGCTAATGTTCCGATTTGGCTATTTACCTTGGTAAAATCTTTGGTTTCTAAATGTTCTATTTGAATAATTTCTGAATTAAACACATTTTTTTGATTTTCATAATGAATGGCAAAATATTTTCTTGTAATACCATTTTCTTCGCTTTTAATATTATAATTATTTTGAATTATAAATTGAAAACTATCATCAACCCCAATTTTTGCTATTTTCTCTTCGCCAGATGAAGTGTTAAACAAAAAATCAAGCTCTTCTTGTATACTGGTGATAGAATCGGGGTTTTCGATTCGCTGTTGCACCAGCCAAAACAAATGCTTTAATGTTGGTTTGCAAGCAATAGAAACCGCTTCTAGCAAGGCAGTTTTGCCAGAGTTGTTGTCGCCGACAATAATGTTTAACTGCTTTAAGCTACTTAGTTGGAATCTTTTAAAACAACGAAAATTTTCGATGACAATTTTGTTTATCATAAACTAAAAAATAAAGTTAAGCAAAAAACCAACCCGTAATGATGTAGTTAAACAACAAAATAAAAATAGAAGCCGAAACCACAGCATTAGTGGTGGCAAAGCCCACTCCTTCTGCCCCTCGGTTTGAGTTGTAGCCAAAAAAACAGCCCATAATGGCAATAATAAAGCCAAAAAACCCCGCTTTTACCAAGCCAGAAATCACATCAATCGGCTCGAGATATTTAAAAGTGTTTGCCAAATAAGCATTAGGCGAAAAATGTAAATTATGCACACTCACCAAATAACCGCCCATAACCCCAATAATATCGGCAATCAACACCAAAAAAGGCAACATAATGACGGTTGCCAAAACTCTTGGCACAATCAAATAAGAAAACGGATTAGTTGAAAGAGTTTTAAGAGCATCAATTTGCTCGGTTACTTTCATGGTGCCAATTTCGGCGGCTATCGATGCCGAAACCCTGCCCGCCACCATCAGCCCCGCCAGCACTGGCCCTAGTTCACGGGTGATAGAAAGCACCACCACAGTGGCAATGGTGCTTTCGGCATTAAACCTCGAAAAGCCAGAATAGCTTTGCAAAGCCAGCACCGCTCCCGAAAAAATAGCAGTGAGCCCCACCACAGGCAACGAAAAATAGCCAATTTGCAAAATTTGCTTGGCAATTAAACCAGGATAAAAGGGCGGTTTAAAGCAATGCCACAAAGCCTTGCCTGCAAAAATTATGATCTCTCCTAGTTTAGCAACATTGCCGATGGTATAAGAGCCGATTTTATTGATTAAATGAACAATTTTCATAAATTATAATTTTGCCAAAATTTGTTGTAAAGTATGTTCGGCTGTAATTTTGAAGTGTTTAAATAAATCAGAAGCTTTTGCCGAGGCTCCAAAACTATCGATGCCCACAAAAATGCCGTCGATACCAATAAATTGATGCCAACCAAAAGAACTACACGCTTCAATTGCCACCCGAAGCACTTGTGGTTGCTTGCTTAATAAAATTTCTTGCTGATACTGCTCGTTTTGCTGTTTAAACAACTCAAAACACAGCACCGAAACCACTTTGCAGGCTATGTTTTGCTTGGTTAAAGCTTCAAAAACCGCCATAGCAATTTGCACTTCTGAG
>RFXY01000206.1 GCA_009921385.1 Pseudomonadota bacterium | reverse complement strand
AATCAAAACGAAGTAGATAAATTCTCGGTCATAGCCAGCGAGTGGTGGAACGAAAACGGCAAATTCAAGCCACTACACTGTTTTAACCCAATTCGCTTGCAGTTTATCAGCAAACATCTTGCAGAGCATTTTAAGTTAAACATCAATCAGCATCAGTTTTTAACAGGTTTAAGCCTGATCGATATTGGATGTGGTGGCGGTTTGGTGGCAGAGCCAATGGCTAATTTAGGAGCAGAAGTGCTGGCGATAGATGCTTCGGCAACCAACATTGAGGTGGCAAAAATTCATGCCAAACAAAGCAATTTAGCCATTAACTACAAGCAAGCCACACCTGAACAAATCGCCCAAGAAAATCAGCAGTTTGATGTGGTTTTGGCTCTTGAAGTAATCGAACATGTTGAAAATGTTGAGTTATTTTTGCAAGCCTGCTCTAATTTGTTAAAACCAGGCGGATTGTTGTTTGTAGCCACAATTAATCGCAATTTAAAATCGTTGCTTTTTGCAAAATTTGGAGTAGAATATGTACTTCGGTGGTTGCCAGTTGGCACTCATCATTGGCATAAATTCTTAAAACCTGCCGAAATTGTTAATTCGGCCAGCAAATTTAATCTAAACCTCAAGCATTTGCAAGGTTTTAGCTATAATATTTTTATCAACACTTGGCAAGAAAGCCAAAACATAGATATCAATTACTGCCTATCTTTTACCAAATAAACTATGACTATTTTTTTTCACAATAACGATCTTCCAAATCACTTTACCGCTTCTTCTGCGGTGGCTATTGATAGCGAAACTATGGGGCTAAACATTAACCGCGACCGTTTGTGCTTGGTGCAATTTAGCAACGGCGATGGCTCTGCTCATTTGGTGCAGTTTGAAGCTGGCAATTATAACTGCCCAAATATCAAGGCTTTACTTACCAACAGAACAGTGCAAAAAATCTTTCACTATGCTCGGTTTGATTTAGCTTGCCTACAACACTATTTACAAGTTGAAACTCAAAATATTTACTGCACTAAAATTGCTTCAAAACTAGTGCGAACCTATACCGAATCTCACGGCTTAAAAAGCTTGTGCGAAGAGTTGCTAGGAATTGAGCTTTCAAAAAAACAGCAAAGCTCCGATTGGGGCAACGAAACCATTTCACGAAAACAGCAAGAATATGCGGCCCACGATGTGCTTTATTTGCACCAACTCCAGCAAAAACTAACTGCTATGCTAAAAAGAGAAGGTCGATACGAGTATTTTTTAGAATGCCTAAAATTTTTACCAATTCGAGTAAAGCTCGATTTAGCAGGCTTTGAAAACACCGATATTTTTGCTCACTAATTTATGTCAAACAGCAATATTTTAGAATTTGGGGTTGCTGATTTTTCACAAGCCATCAAAAAACACATCGAAACCTCTTTTGAGTATGTTGCCATCAAGGGCGAAATTAGTGGCTATAAACCTCACAGTAGCGGGCATCTTTATTTTAATCTTAAAGAAGGCGATTTTGTTTTAAATGCAATATGTTTTAAGGGCAAAGCTAGCAAAATTAATTTCACTCTTGAAAATGGCTTAAAAGTAAAAGTAACAGGCAAAATAACTACTTATGGCGAGAGATCGCAATATCAAATTGTTGCCGACAGCCTTGAGCTAGATGGAATTGGAGCCATGATGCTTGCAGTAGAAAAACTCAAAGAAAAGCTGGTTTTAGAAGGCTTGTTTGATGAAAAACACAAAAAGCCAATTCCGTTTTTATCAAATATTATTGGTATCATTACTTCGCCTACTGGAGCGGTAATTCATGATATGAAGCAACGCATTGAAGCTCGATTTCCTACCGAAATTATTTTATACCCAACTTTAGTGCAAGGCAACGAGGCCGCAAGG
>RFXY01000205.1 GCA_009921385.1 Pseudomonadota bacterium | reverse complement strand
TTGCATAATATCAAAGACATTTTGGTCGATACCGCCAGTTGGCGAAGTTTCTTTGATTCGAGCATTGCCGTGCAGATCGATGATGTAGATTTTTTCAAAATCTTTCAGCAACTGATTTCGCATTTTGCGATGAGTGAGGCCTTTTAAAAACGAGTTATTAACTATCACCCCAACAATTCCGCTACCTGCCAAGACAATTTTTTGATGAGCAAAGGCAATAAATTTGATGTAGTCGTCATCGATGTTGATTTTTTGTTCGTCTTTTGGCTTGTAGTTGTTATGAAAATCTTTAAGTTTTTGGTTGATTTCTAGGCTGTTTTGCGAAGAAACATTGTAGGGCGGGTTGCCAATGATGGCAATAATTTGTTTATCTTCTTTAATTTCTTTGGCTTTTTTAGCTTCTTCGGCTAGTTCTTTGGCAAAAAAATTAGGTTGAATATTTTCATTATTTTCGAGAGTGTTGGTGAGATAAACCCCAATTCGCTTGTTGTTTTTGCTGGCGATGTTGTAGCCTTGCTCTTTTAAAAATTGACTAAGTTTAAGGTGCGAAATAATGTAAGAAGCAATCATTATTTCAAAGCCATAAAAATTATTAAGCAAATGATTGATTAGCTCGTTTTGTTGCAACGAATTTGCCAAACTGCCTGCCAAAACTTTGGTGTAGGCTTCAAACAAAAAACCGCCTGTGCCGCAAGCAAAATCAAGCACTTTTACTTGTTGATTTGCCAAACCGCCCGGTAAATTGAAATCGTCTTGCAAAATTTGCGAAACCGCCTCGATAATAAACTTCACCACTGCAGGCGGAGTGTAATAAACACCGCGATTAACCTTGCTTTGCATGTCGTATTCTTTTAAAAAATCTTCATAAAAATAAATGTATGGATCTTTTTCGGCACTGGCATGGCTTTGCATATCTAAAACCACTTCGGCAAGATTGAGATTGTTGATTACCGATAAAATATTTTCAACCACCCAGTTAATTTATTGATATTGTTGATTGTTTAGCAAATCAAAAAAACCGCTTAAAGTTTTGATGAGCGAAAAAGCCTGCGGAATGTGATTTTTGATGTTTTGCAAGCTAAACACTTCGCAAGAATTTAGCTTAGCTAAAAAAATTGAGTAGGTAATCATTTGGGCAAAACCATCGGCAAATTCTTTGGCAGATAAATTTTCGGTAAAAAGGCTAGTTTGAAAAACTTGATAAAGAGCAAAAAGCTGATCTTTTTCTTGTAAATTGTTGATTTGTTGCTCGATTTGGTGAGTAAGATAATTTTTTAATTCGATGGTTGGGCGGGCAAGTTTTTGAGCCAAATCGCAAGTGGTGGCAATTTGTTGTGGTTCGCAAGCAAGAAATTTGTTGAGAAAATCGGCAAATTCTTGGGCTTTGGTGGCAGAAATTTTAAAATTTTTGCAGGTAAGATCAAGCGAAGTGCAGAGCCTAAATTCTAGGGTTTGATTGTTTTTATAAAGCCAAATCCAATTGAGATAATCGGTTAAAATAATGTTTTGACTGAGTTTTTGATATTTTTGTATTTGCTCGGATTTTAAAATTTTGTTGAGATTTTCATCGATTTTTTTGTTTTCGATATAGCCAATAATGGTGCCGGTTTTGTGGTTGCTGATGGTAAAATCTGGGGCTCCAAAGCCATCTTTATTTCTTTTGCCTTCGTGAGTTATGGTTATTGAATTAACAAGCCCAAAATGTTGTAAAGTTTGTTGCAGTAGATTTTGCAAAAAAGCCCTGCCTGTATGCTCGGTTTGGTTGAGGCAATCAGATGAATTAAGGTTGGCAAGATAGTTGGATAAATGTTGTTGCATATATTTTTAGGTTGTTTTTGCCTAAATATTATTGATTTTAGCTGTTATAAAAGCAACGAAAAAAATGCAAAT
>RFXY01000204.1 GCA_009921385.1 Pseudomonadota bacterium | reverse complement strand
GCCAAATATCGCACACTGGCTTCAAGGGCAGATTTTGCCACCCCCATAACATTATAGTGAGGCATAACTTTTTCAGCACCGTAATAGCTTAAAGTGATAATGCTAGGAGTTTCAGATTTTTTTAGCAACGGCTCTGCCTCTTTTGAAACTGCCACCAAAGAAAAGGCAGAAATATTCATAGTGTTGGCAAAATTAGCATAAGAAGTATCTAGGTATTTACCTCTTAATTCATCTTTATCAGAGTAAGCGATAGCATGAACTAAAAAATCTAGCTTACCCCATTTTTGCTCAAGAGTGGCAAAAACTTCTTTGATAGATTCTGGGTTAGTAACATCGCAAGGCAAAACAATATTTGAGCCGATAGAAGCTGCCAAAGGCTCAACTCTTTTTTTAAGAGCATCGCCCTGAAAAGTAAAAGCAAGTTCAGCACCATATTTATGGGCTTCAAGGGCAATACCCCAAGCAATGGAGCGATCGTTAGCAACCCCCATGATTAAACCCTTTTTTCCTGCAAGAATAGACATAAGATAATTAAAATTAAATTAATAAAGCCAAGGCTTGGTTAAGCGATTATTTGTTTCAAATTCGGTAATTAAATGCTCTTGTTGTAGTGTTAAACCGATGTCGTCTAGCCCTTCAAGTAAGCATTTTTTACGAAAAGAATCGATATTAAAATGATAGGTTTTGTTATTAGCAACTACTTCTTGCAAAGCTAAATCGATAGTAAAAGAATTATGCTTATTTTCGGCAAAAGTTAGCAATTCTTCAACTTCTGATTTGCTTAAAATTATTGGCAAAATGCCGTTTTTAAAGCAATTGTTAAAAAAAATATCGGCAAAAGAAGGAGCGATAATACAACGAATGCCAAAATCAAGCAAAGCCCAAGGAGCATGCTCACGGCTTGAGCCGCAACCAAAATTATCACGGGCCACTAAAACTTGCGCCTTAGAAAAAGGCTCTTGATTTAGCACAAAATTTTCAATTAAATTGCCATTAATATTGTATCGCATTTCATAAAATAAATTAGCTCCAAGACCTGTTCTTTTAATGGTGGTTAAAAACTGCTTAGGGATAATCATATCGGTATCGATATTTAAAATAGGCAACGATGCCCCTAGGGCTACTAATTTGGTAAATTTTTGCATAAATTTTTATAATTAACAATATAAAAACAAAATCTTAAAAGTAAGCAAAATAAAAAACAAGCAATTTTTTAAAAAGTGTTTTTGGGATGCAACAGTCCCTTTTTATAACATTTTTCGCAAATCTAACAATGTTTTTTGAGAAAAATCGCTATAATTAACAATTTGCTTAAACTCTGGCCACTCGGTTAAAATTACTACCATCTTGCTTGCATTGTAGCATTCAAGCAGACTAGAGCAGTAAGTTATGCTGTTTTGTAAAACTTCTTGGGTATTTGGCATAGCAACTGGGTCGTAGGCAGAAACACTAAAACCTTGGGCAAGCAGTAACTTAATAATTTCAATAGCAGGGCTCATACGTACATCGTCGGTGCCAGCTTTAAATGCTAAGCCTAGCGCAGCAATGTGTTTAATATTGCCAGCTTTCTCGATAATTTTGTTTGCCATCGCTAAAAATCGTTGTTGATTGCTATTAATGGTGGCTTGCAAAATGTGCAAATCAATGCCGTTTTGGCCAGCTAAATAGTTAAGAGCCAGCGAATCTTTAGGAAAACAGCTGCCACCAATGCCAGGGCCCGGGTTTAAAAAAGCCGAGCCAATTCGTCCATCAAGCCCCATGCCTTTGGCAACATCTAAAACATTGGCCCCCAGTTTTTCGCATAAAGCATCTATTTCGTTGATAAAAGCAACTTTGGTCATTAAAAAAGCATTGCTAGCATACTTGATAAGCTCGGCGGTTTTGAGATCGGTAAATAAAACTTG
>RFXY01000203.1 GCA_009921385.1 Pseudomonadota bacterium | reverse complement strand
TAAAAAGTTTTTTGGCAAATTTTTCACAAATCGCAGTAGCAAAAAAACCAATTAAAGAGCTTTCTATGCAGATTTCGCCAGAAAATTTTGTGTTAAAAAATCTCAATGAAAAGCAAAACGAAATTTTTACTGCTATTAACCAAAATCTAATAAATCATCAAACTTTTTTGCTACACGGAGCCACCGGCTCGGGCAAAACTGAGATTTTTTTTCATTTAATTGCAAGCAAATTAACTCAAAATAATCAACAAATTTTAATTTTATTGCCCGAAATTGCTCTAACCAGCCAGTTGGTGGCAAGATTTCAGCAACAGTTTGGCTTTGCTCCTGTGGTTTGGCATTCAAAAATTACCGCTTCTCAAAAAAAAGCAATCTTTTTAGCCATCACCAACGGCTCTGCCAAAGTAATTATCGGAGCTCGATCTGCTTTGCTTTTGCCTTTTGATAATTTGGGGCTAATTATTGTCGACGAAGAGCACGATGCTTCTTTTAAACAAGAAGATGTTTTTAATTTTCATGCCCGAGATATGGCAATTTTATATGGTAAAATCGCTAATTTTTCAGTTTTATTATGTTCGGCAACTCCTTCTTTAGAGAGCTTTTCTAATGCTTCTAGCGGTAAATATCAATATTTTCATTTAACCCAAACTTTTGGCAGTGGCAACGAAATTAATTTTATTGATTTAAGTCAAGAAAAAACAGCGAAAAAAAATATTATTACCCCAAAATTACAGCAAGAAATTGCCAAAAATTTAGCCAACAAACAACAAACTTTATTGTTTTTAAACAAACGAGGCTATGCCCCCGTCACTATTTGCCAGCAGTGCAAACACAAGTATAGTTGCAAACACTGCTCTTTTCATTTGGTGCTTTACAAAAAACAAAACAAATTGTTGTGCCATCATTGCGGTTATAGCCAAAAAATGCCCAATATATGTGTTGCTTGCAATAGCCCAGATAGCTTGATAAGCTTGGGTTTTGCCATTGAAAAACTCATTGAAGAAACCGAAAAACTTTTTCCGCAAGCAAGAATTGCGGTGGCCAGTAGCGATACTTTAAAAAGCTTTGCCGATGCTGATAATTTGGTGCAAAAAATCACCAACCAAGAGATTGACATTATTATTGGCACTCAAATTATTGCCAAAGGCTATGATTTTGCTAATCTTTCGCTGATTGGCATTGTCGATGCCGATTCTTTGCTTTATTCAAGCAATTTGAGGGCGACTGAGCAGGGTTTTCAGCTTTTTACTCAATTAATAGGTCGATCGGGCAGAAGAAATCAGGTGGGTAAAGTTTTTATTCAAACTTATAATACCAAAAATTTATTGTTTCAACACATCAATAAAAGTGATAATTTTTATACTTTTGAGCTAAATAATCGAAAAATGTTTAACTTGCCACCGTTTAGCCAAATGGCAAAGCTAGAAATTAGTGCCAAACAAGCAGAACAAGCCCTTGTTTTTGCCAATCATTTGGTGCAAAATATGCCTACAAACCACAAATTGATGGTTTATGGGCCTGCTCCTGCACCTTTGGCAAAGCTCAAAAACCGCTATCATTTTTTATTAAACATCACTGTTGATAAAAAAATCAATTTAGCAAAACTAATTAAAGCAGTTTTGGCACAAGCAAATATTCCGAGTTTTATTAGAGTGCGAGTTTATATTAATCCGCTTTAATTTTTTATATCATTCCTTATCTTTTTAAATACATAAAGAACAAATTTTATGATTAAAAGTAAAACAAAAAATAACAAAAATTTTGACTTAAATAGCACAACACAGAGACTTATAAACACAACACAGAGAGCTATAAACAAAATAGTGGAGACGATTGCCACCAGAAAAGTGGCAAGAGTATGGATTTTGTTTGATACTCTATTGATGCCAAACAACATAATGCCAAGA
>RFXY01000202.1 GCA_009921385.1 Pseudomonadota bacterium | reverse complement strand
AATTTTTTGAATGGTTAAAGGCAACTTACAAGGTTTGAAAGTTATAGTGTTAATGCAGGCTAAACTGATGTTAAGGCTGGCAATTTTTTTGTTGTTGCAAGTTATTTGCTGTTGCATATCGATAGATGCTTTACCTAAATTGATAATTTTGCTTTCAATTAAAAGTAAATCATCAAGAAAAGCTGGGCTATGATAATTGATTTGGCAATTTCGCACCACAAAAGCAATTTGTTGCTCGTTAGCTAAAACACTTTGCGAAATATTAAAGCTTCGTAAAAGCTCGGTTCGACCTCTTTCGAAAAACTTTAAATAATTAGCATAATAAACAACCTTGCCAGAATCGGTATCTTCGTAATAAACTCGGCAAAAAATTTGGTGATTCATTTTATTTGAGCAAAACAATTAGGGGTTTCAAAAACAGTGATGCTTACACAAATAATATTATGAGCATCAAAAAGCATAGGGCAGATTTTTTTATGCAAATACCAAGCGATATTTTCGGCAGTAGGATTGCAAGGTAGATAATAAATTTTTTGCCCAGTAATTTTAGCAATTTGCTCGCCTAACTGAGAATCTTCTTGATGTAAAATAGTGTTGTGATCGAAGTTATTGTCAAGCCATGAACCGAGAAGATCTTTGATTACTGAAAAATCGATAATTCTACCCAAGTTATCGAGATGCGAAGCGGTAAATGTTGCCTCAACCACATAGCGATGCCCATGGAGTAGTTTGCATTTGTTTTCGTGTTCCATTACTCGGTGAGCAGAATCAAAATGAAATTTTCTGGTGCAAGTTATCATTAAATAAAATATTTTATTGGCAGTTTTTTGTTCGATATTATAGCAAATTTACTTATAAAATGCAATATAAAATGTTTGACAAAAAAATATTGTTCTTTAAAATACTTTTTTAAGTTTTTTAACATTATTTTTTAGTATGCTAGATATTCCTTATCTAATTTCTGTTCTTATAAAAATTCTCATCATCATATTACCGTTGCTTGGTGCCGTTGCCTATCTCACTTTGATGGAGCGAAAAGTAATAGCTTCTATGCAACTTCGCAAAGGCCCTAATGTGGTTGGCCCTTTTGGTTTACTACAACCTTTGGCCGATGGCTTAAAATTGCTTTTAAAAGAAATTATCATTCCAAGCAAGGCTAATAAAGCCCTTTTTTTACTTGCTCCAATCATCACTTTTGTGCTTGCTCTTATTGGCTGGGCGGTAATTCCGTTTAGCGAAAATTTTGTGGTAGCAAATCTTAATATTGGGGTTTTATATTTACTTGCCACTTCTTCTTTGGGAGTTTATGGCATTATCATTGCAGGCTGGGCCAGTAATTCTAAATATGCCTTTTTAGGGGCAATTCGCTCTTCTGCCCAAATGATTTCTTACGAGGTTTCTATTGGCTTAATCATTATTTCGGTGGTTTTGATGTCTGGCTCTCTTAATTTATCAGAAATTGTTTTAGCTCAAAAAAATGGCTGGTATGTTGTTTCAATGTTTCCTATGTTTATTTTATTTTTTGCTTCTGCCTTGGCCGAAACTAATCGCCACCCATTCGATTTGCCCGAAGCCGAAGCCGAGCTTGTAGCAGGTTATAATGTCGAATACAGCTCTATGGCTTTTGCAATGTTCTTTTTAGGCGAATATGCCAATATGATTCTTATCTCATCTGTTGCCTCTATTTTGTTTTTAGGTGGCTGGTTGCCAATTTGTAATCATCCTTTATGCTTGGCAATTCCAGGTTTTATATGGCTAATGCTAAAAGTTGTTTTCTTGCTTTTTTGTTTTATTTGGGTTCGGGCAACTTTACCTCGATACCGCTACGATCAACTAATGCGATTGGGCTGGAAGGTATTTTTACCTATTTCTTTGCTTTGGGTGGTTGGTGTTGCCACTTATATTGTTTATTTCCAATA
>RFXY01000201.1 GCA_009921385.1 Pseudomonadota bacterium | reverse complement strand
TCGCCACCCCTTCTACAGAAGGGGAATTCTGACCGAGATCTGCTTGTTGACACTACCCCGTCTTTTTTTTGCCAAGGCAAAAAAAATCCACCCATTCTAAAAAAGGGGAATTCAGATCGAGAACTCCTTACCAACTCTTTTCGTGAGAGAAATGTAAAAGAAAATTTTGGTTGATTTTAAAGTTGAAATGGTATAATTTTTATTATCTGTAAACCACAACAAACCTTAAAACTTATGACCAAAACCACATCAAAATTATCAAATTCTCTGCCACTAATTTATCAAGCTAAAGATGGTGCAATTGAGATTAATGCCGATATTAAAAATCAAAATATTTGGGCAAGTCAAGCGCAAATTGTTGATATTTTTAAAATAGATCAGTCGGTTGCTTCAAGGCACATTAAAAATATTTTTAAAGACAACGAAATTGATAAAAAAAGCAATATGCAAAAAATGCATATTGCAAATTCTGATAAACCTGTTGTTTTTTATTCGCTCGATGTTATTTTGGCGGTTGGTTATCGCACTAATTCTAAAACAGCAATTGAGTTTAGAAAATGGGCAACCAAAGTTTTAAAAAGCTATTTGCTTGAGGGTGTGGCGATTAATAAAAAATTAATTTCGCAAAATTATCAAAAATTTTCGCAAGCACTGAAAGATATAAAAACTATATTGCCACTGAAAATATTTTAGATTTAGTTAGCGATTTCGCCCAAACTTGGTTGTCACTTGATGCTTATGATAAAGATCAGCTTGAAAGCAAAGGCTCAACCGTAAGAAAAATCAAGTTAGATGCCAAAGAATTAGAGCTTGGAATTGCAAGTCTTAAAATAACTTTACTAAAAAACAATGAAGCCACAGAAATTTTTGCCAAAGAGCGAAATTTGGGCAGTTTAGAAGGAATTATTGGCAATATAATGCAGTCTTTTGCTGGAGAAGATGTTTATCAAACCCTAGAAGAAAAGGCGGGGCATTTGCTTTATTTTATTGTCAAAAATCATCCTTTTATTGATGGCAATAAAAGATCTGGGGCTTTTGCTTTTATATGGTTTTTACAAAAAAATAATCTTTTAAATCAAAACAAAATAAGTCCTCAGGCATTAACTGCCATCACTCTTTTAGTTGCACAGAGCAATCCACAAGAAAAAGACAGAATGATTGGCTTAATTTTAACTTTACTTAAAAAAGAAAAACCAATAAAAGTTAAATCCTAAAATTTCTTCTCAAAACTTTCAAAAAATTAAAATAAGTTTGGCAAATTTGGGATGAAGCATTTTCTTAATGCGGTGCAAATTCCCCTTTTTTAGAAGGGGTGGATTTTCGCATAAGTGCAAACTTATGCGAAAAGACCAAGGTAGCGTTGGGAGCCGATCGCAGATGATATTTCTAGGAAAAGATCCTACCTGGCTTGCCAACACTACCCCGTCGACCTTGCGGTCGCCACCCCTTCTAAAAAAGGGGAATTGTGCCCCAGTTCGGCTTGCAAACACTACCTCGGCACCACTTTACAGTCACCTGTTTGTTTGGTGTAAGCAATATTAATTGCAATGTAAAAATAGTAATTTATCATTTTGCTAATTTTTTAAAATGATAAATTTTTATTTTATATGAGTAGCAATTTAACACTTTTCCAAAGTTTTCAAATCAGAAAGCATTTTGATGAAGAAAAACAACAATGGTATTTTTCTGTCATCGATATTATTGCGGTTTTAACCGAGCAAACAGATTATAAAAAGGCAAAAACATATTGGAAAGTATTAAAGCACAGGTTATTAAAAGAAGGAAGTGAGTTGGTTACAAATTGTAACCAACTGAAAATGATTTCATCAGACGGTAAATATTATAAAACCGATGTCGCCGATACTGAACAATTATTTCGATTAATTCAGTCTATTCCTTCACCAAAAGCAGAACCTTTCAA
>RFXY01000021.1 GCA_009921385.1 Pseudomonadota bacterium | reverse complement strand
CGACAAATCAATGAAAGAATACATTTCTAAAAAATATTTGCTTTCAATTAAAGAGTAAATCTTTAATGATTTTATCAATATCGTTATTGAAAAACCAAAATTCTTAATCTCAACAATAAATATTAATTTAAATTCTATAAAAAATGTCAGTTCTTGTTAACAAAAATACTAAAGTAATTTGCCAAGGCTTCACAGGTTCTCAAGGCACTTTTCATTCTGAGCAAGCAATTGCTTATGGCACCAAAATGGTTGGCGGAGTAACTCCTGGTAAAGGTGGCACAACTCACCTTAATTTACCAGTTTTTAACACTGTGCAAGATGCTAAAAATAAAACAAATTGCAATGCTTCCGTAATTTATGTTCCACCAGCTTTTGCTGCCGATGCCATTATTGAAGCCATTGATTCTGAAATAGAACTAATTATTTGCATCACCGAAGGCATACCTGTGCTTGATATGGTCCGAGTAAAAAAGGCTTTAAGCGGTTCAAAATCTCGTTTAATTGGCCCAAACTGCCCCGGCATTATCACACCAGGTGAATGCAAAATAGGCATTATGCCAGGTCATATTCACAAAAGAGGTAAAATTGGCATAGTTTCTCGTTCTGGCACCTTAACATATGAAGCAGTTCATCAAACAACCAAAGCTGGCCTAGGTCAAACAACTTGCATTGGCATTGGTGGCGATCCTGTTAATGGCACCAATTTTATCGATTGTTTAGATATGTTTTTATCCGATCCAGAAACCGCTGGCATCATTATGATTGGCGAAATTGGCGGCACCGACGAAGAAGATGCGGCAGAATTTTTAAAACTAGAAGCTAAAAAAGGCAGAAAAAAACCAACAGTTGGCTTTATTGCTGGCAGAACCGCACCTCCAGGCAGAAGAATGGGCCATGCTGGCGCTATTATTTCTGGCGGCAAAGGTGGAGCAGAAAATAAAATAGAAGCAATGAAATCTGCTGGTATGGTAGTTTCTGATAGTCCTGCAATTCTTGGTCAAACAATGCTTGAAATATTAAAATAAGCTTTTAGAGAAGAGTAATACCATTTCCACTCATTAAAACCACACTTCTATCTAAATTTCCCTTCTTTGAGTGCGGAGAGTTTAGATCGAAGTGTGGTTTTAATTAGTGGAAATGGTATAATTTAAAATGGTAAAAAATACTTTAGAAAAATTTTACTCTGTTTTTAGGCAGAGAATTAGAAATTTAAAAGATGAAAAAACAGATAAAAAAGCAATCGAAGGAAAATTGATTATAGATGACTTAAGCGATAATGCTCACCGAGTTAGAAGAAATTTGTTAATTTTTTCTTGTGTAGCGATTTTTTACAAATTAAGCGGTGCTTCGATCAGCGAAAATGGAGTAAGTTTTTACGGGATCAATTTTCAACATATTGATGAAAATTTTATTTCAATTGGGATTTATTGGGTTGTTTTTTATCATTTTTTTCATTTTTTTCTTATAGCAATTGCTCATTGGCAATACCTTAGAATTAGAGTTACCAAGTCAGATGTTAAATTTCTAACTGGTGCAATATTTTCTGCTGAAGACGAGGATCATCCTTCAAATCCAAAAGATTCTAGTTTATATGCATGGTATGCAGAAAAATTACCACGACTCAATGCCGAGTTTAAAAAATCTCATCAAAAAATTGAGGAACTTCTGCAAATCTTTGAAAAAGAAAAAATCAAGCAACAAGCTTCAACAGATGATGTTGGTAAATATTTGACACATTTAAGTAGTATTGATAGCACTCTTAAAAATCTAGTAGCTCCAAGATTTATTACTTCTATTAAAAAATTTGATAAATCTTTGAAATGTTACAGAGCGATAGAATTATTGAGATGGATTCTGATAGAAATTTTAATACCATTAATAGCTGGAATTATCTCTTTGTGTCTTTTGTACTTTTATTATTAAATTTAACAATTTTTCTTAAGAATTTTTGCAAAAATTTTTAGGTTTTTTTCTCTTGATTCAAAACTTCCAACAAAGTAATCAAATTCCTGATGGCACTGTTGAGTCCCGGAAAAATCAGTCTAATACCATTTACACAAATTAAAACCACACTTCGATCCAAATTACCCACACTAAATGAAGGGGTGCCCGCGACAGCGGGCGGGGTAGTGTCGGTAGCCGATCCGCCGATGCCATTTCGAGCGAATCCCAGTTCTGCCTCCCAACACTACCTTGGTCTTTTTTTTGCCAAGGCAAAAAAAATCCACCCCTTCGTTAGTGCAGGGAATTCTTACACTGCTTGCCACTTCCGCACCACAATATGAAAAATTGGTATTATACCATTTTAACTTCCTAATTGACCATTTAAATATCTTATGAATAGTTGATTTATGATTAATCAACTATTCATAAATATGGCAACAATTCCAGAGTTAAATAAATCACTCATCAATAAATCTAAACAAAAACTAAAGGAAATACCTTTTAGCAAAATAACAGTAAAATTAAAGGCTATATCCGGCTTTAGAAAACAACAACAGTATTCTTAGGGTTTCGCAAGTGTTTGCGGTTCAAAGAAATACTATAAAAAGCTGGATTAGAAATTTTAATATTAATGGTGCGGAAGGACTTGAGCCAAAGGTAAAAAGTTCAAGAAGGCCAAAATTGGATAATAAGCAAATTGAAGATTTGCAGAATTGGATTAGGAACAATCAAGGCAATTTTACCTCTTCTTAAAATACAAAAAATAATTAAAGAAAAATATGGAATAAAAATTAGTCATAATGGGGTTTGGAAAATGTTAAAAAGACTGAATTATCCTCATATCACTTCCAAGACCCCAGCACTACACACAAGACAAGGAAAAACTTGAGTACTTTAAAAAAAACCCTAATCGAATTAAAAGAAAAAAATCCAAATAAACCAATTTTATATTTTGACGAATCAAGATTTGGAACAAAGACAAAAACTGGTCTTGGTTGGTTTAAAAAAGGCAGCAGAACACCAATTAAAGTCAAATTGGGATTTAAGAATTTTTACCTTTATTCAAGCGTTCATCCAGTTAGCGGTAAGCATTTCAAGCTTTTAATGCCAAATGTAGATACCAGTTGTATGAATGTCTATTTAAAGGAATTATCTCAAGAAATAAAAGAAGATTTTATTCTAATAATGGATGGGGCTGGCACAAATCTAGGAATCTGATAATTCCCAAAAATATTCAGATAATTCTTTTGCCTCCATACTGCCCAGAGCTCAATTGCGTTGAGAGGCTGTGGAGGTTTATTAAAGACAACACAAGATGTTTGAAACTTTAATTGAATTAGAAAATCAGGTTTGTGAATTTGTTAAGAATTTAGGCAATGAAATTGTAAAAAGTATTTGTGTGTAGATGGTTAATTAGGAAGTTGAAATGGTATAGTACCATTTACATAAATAAATACCGCACTTTGATCTAAATTCCCCTTTCTGTAGAAGGGGAATTCTGACCGAGATCTGCTTGACAAACACTACCCCGTCCGCTATCGCGGCCACCCCTTCGTTAGTGCGGGGAATTCTGATCGGGGGAAAAAAAGATCAGCTAAACGAAACTACCCCGTCGGTCTTCACCAGCCAACCCTTCTTAGTGCAAGGAATTTAGATCGAAGTGTGGTTTTTATTTATGGAAATGGTATAAGAACTAGAATTGAAAACATTAATTTATCTTTAATGCAGAATGGCAACGAGTAAATATTTGATAAAAATTATTAGTGGTGGCATTAATAATGTATTCTAAATCTATATTCTTAAGTGTTGCGACAAATTTTGCTACCTCCAAGGTGTGGGCGGGCTGGTTGATTTTGCCACGATAAGGAGTGGGGGCTAAGTAGGGAGAGTCGGTTTCAAGCAACAATAAATCGAGAGGTATTTTTTTGCTTACTTCTTGCAATTCAAGAGCATTTTTAAAGGTGACGACACCAGCAATTGACATATAGATGCCATATTTTAAAGCAAATTCTGCAAGTTTAGGCGAACCAGAAAAACAATGCAAAACCACTGGAAAATTTTTTATTAATAAATGTTTTTGCAAAATGTTGATAGTGTCTTCATCTGCCGATCTGCTATGCACAATTAATGGCAATTGAGTTCTTTGCGAAGCAATAATGTGCTCAATAAAAGATTTTTGCTGTAAAGCAACAAAATTGGTGTTGTGATAATAATCTAAACCTGTTTCGCCAATACCGATAATTTTATGATGTTTGTCGACAAGGGCAACAATTTGTTGCGAAGAAATTTCTGGCTCTTCTTGCACATAACAAGGATGTATGCCAACCGAGCAAAAAATATTGTCATAAGCAGTATAGGGCAGAATTTTACTTTCAAACAAACTAACTCTTGTGCAGATAGTTTGCAGGATGTCAACTTTATTTTGTTTGCAGTTATGTAAAATATCAAGAATATCAAGTTGTTTTTCTGCAAGCAAATCGAGATGGCAGTGGGTGTCAACTAGATAAGAAAATTGCTTCATAGATTTAATAATTGACTATAGTAACCGTATTTAAATCGCTAATTCTTTCAACCGGAGCCACAAAAACTGAGTTTTTATCAACTTTTTCTACCACACCAATCAATAAGCCCGAGGGAAGAGTGTCGCCATCACCAGAAGTATAGACTTTATCTTTTACCTCAACTCGATGATTTTTAGATAAATATAAAATTTCCATCATATCATTGTTGATGCCCGCTAAAATACCTCTGTTTCTAGAATGGGCGGTAATGATCGGAATTTTAGATCGTGAATCAGTTGCTAACAAAACTCTTGATTTTTTAGTATCGGCATCAAAACTTTCTATTCTACCAACCACCCCTCTTTTACCAAGCACAATTTGACCTAGTTTAATTTGACTATCTTTGGCAGTGTTGATGATTAAACTATTATTGAAAACCGATTGCGAAAAACCAATAACCTCTGCCATTTGATAATTTTGCAATCGTGGCTTAACAAAATTTAGAGCATTTCTTAATTCTCTGTTTTCTTCGTATATCGACAACGAATTAAGATAATATTGGTTTAATTCGTTTATCTGTTTTTTTAATACTTGATTTTCTTCTTTTGCTTTTACTAATTCGTTAAAACTAGTAACAAGATAAATTCCAGTATTAAAAGGCCAAACAACAAAAGAAGAAATTGGAGTAGAAACATTAACTACAATGTTAGAAATTTTAGCATTAAAATTTGGCTGAATTTTGCTAGTAATCACCAATATCAACGATAAAATTATAAAAAACATAGTTTCGATTTTTTGAAAAATCAAACCAAAACTATGTTTCAATGCCAAATTAGATTTTTTGACATTATAATTTATGTAATTATTCATTTATTTAAGAATCTTGACGAAACAATGTTGCTCTAAACATTTTCATATTTTCTAAAACCTTACCACAACCATTAACCACACAAAGCAAAGGATTTTCAGCAACAAAAACCGGCAAACCAGTTGCTTGTCTTACTACATAATCAAGATTTTTTAATAAAGCACCACCACCAGAAAGCACAATGCCTCTTTCAACAATATCAGAAGAAAGCTCAGGAGGAGTGCATTCCAAAGCAACCTTGATGGCATCAACAATCTGCTCAACTGTTTCCATTAAGCTTTCGGCAATTTGCCTTTCGGTGAGAATCATTTCGCGCGGAATGCCGTTAGAAAGATCTCTTCCTTTTACCTCAATAGTTGCGCCATCGCCATTTTCTGGCCTACATGCAGCCCCTATGGTTTTTTTAATTCTTTCAGCAGTAGATTCGCCAATCAATAAATTTTGATATCGACGAATGTAAGAAATGATTGCTTCGTCCATTTTATCGCCACCAACTCGCACAGATCGAGAATAAACAATGCCACCCAAAGATAAAATGCCAACTTCGGTGGTGCCACCACCAATATCAACAATCATTGAACCAGTTGGTTCGGTTACAGGAAGATTAGCACCAATAGCGGCTGCCATTGGCTCTTCGATAAGATAAACTTCGTTAGCACCTGCACCTTCGGCAGCTTCTTGTATGGCTCTTCTTTCAACAGGTGTTGAGCCAGAAGGAACACAAATAATTATTCTTGGACCTAACCAGCTTTTAGTTTGATTAACCTCTCTAATAAAATGCTTGATCATTTCGGCAGCAATTTTAAAATCGGCAATAACACCATCTTTTAAGGGGCGAATTGCCTCAATTTTTGCAGGAGTTCTACCCAGCATCATCTTAGCAGTTTCGCCAAAAGCACAAGGAACATTCACTCCGCCTGCTCCTGTTAAAATAGCAACCACAGAAGGTTCGTTTAAAACAACACCCTGACCTAAAACATAAACCAAAGTATTTGCTGTGCCAAGATCAATAGCCATATCTTTTGAAACAAAAGATATTTTTGGCAACAAACTAGAAATTATAGACATTAAATTTTCTCCTAGAAATTTTTGAGTTTTTCAAGACAATTGAGATAGGCCAAAGCAGAAGCAACCAAAACATCGGTGCTTGCTCCATTGGCCGAAAAAATTCTACCATTTTGAAAAAGACGCACCAAAACACTAGCTTGGGCATCGGTACCAGCAGTAACGGCCTGAACTTGGTATAGCTCAAGAGTTGCTTGATGCGAAATTAACTGATTTATGGCAGAAAAAATAGCATCAACAGGACCATCTTTTGATATAAAATTAACTTCTTTTATTTTAGTGTCAACCTTTATTTTTAAAAAAATATCAGCATTTTTATTGTTGCCACAATTTACCAACAAATCAAGTAGTTGATAAGAAGAATTTTTGTGAGTTATCGAAGTATCGACCAAAGAAATTAAATCGGCATCAGATATTTCTTTTTTTTTGTCGGCCAGCTCTTTAAACTGCACAAAAGCTTGATTTAAGAGATCTTCGGAAATATCGTAACCTAAAAATTTTAATCGATCTTTAAAAGCAGCCCTGCCCGATAGTTTACCTAATTTTAATAAAGTTTTTTCAACCCCAACACTTTCTGGGCTAATAATTTCATAGGTTTGTCTGTTTTTTAGCATACCATCTTGATGTATGCCACTTTCGTGAGCAAAAGCATTGGAGCCAACAATAGCTTTATTGGGTGGCACAGCAAAACCAGTAATATTAGAAATTAATTTTGAAATTCTGGCAATTTGAGTGGTTTGAATGTTGGTGCTCGCTTGATAAATATCGACTCGAGTTTTTAAAGCCATAACCACTTCTTCAAGAGCTGTGTTGCCCGCCCTTTCACCAATGCCATTGATAGTGCATTCTATTTGCCCCGCACCCGCCAACACACCTGCCAAAGAATTAGCGGTTGCCAAGCCCAAATCGTCGTGGCAATGCACAGAAATAATGGCTTTATCAATATTTATTACATTATTTTTAACCGACTTGATAAGCTGAAAATATTGTTGTGGAGTAGTATAACCAACTGTGTCGGGCAAATTGATGATAGTGGCACCGTTGTTAATTGCTATTTCTATGGCTTTAAATAAAAAATCAGGCTCAGATCTTGTAGCATCTTCTGCCGACCATTCTACTTGGCTAGCATTGTTTTTGGCAAATTTTACTGAAGAAGCGATTAATTGCAAAACCTCTGCCGGTTGCATTTTGAGCTTATATTGCATATGAATTGGGGAGGTAGCAATAAAAGTGTGAATTCGATGCATTGGAGCAAATTTAATTGCTTCACTAGCGGTGGAAATATCAGATTCTTTTGCTCGACACAACCCACAAACAATTGAGTTTTTGATGGTTTGAGAAATTCGTTTAACACAAGCAAAATCGCCAGCAGAAGAAGCTGGAAAGCCAGCCTCAATAACATCAACACCCAAAGATTCAAGAGCCTTAGCAACTAAAATTTTTTCTTCAATATTCATGGTGGCCCCAGGGGCTTGTTCGCCGTCTCTTAGAGTGGTGTCAAAAATTGCGATTTTGTTGTTGGCAACCATATTTTTTGCTTGATTGGTAAAATTTTAAACAACTATTAAAAAACTAAATTTTAAATAAACATATTTATTCAGTCAAGTAAGTTTTTATAAAATACTATACTAAAATTTTATTTTGTTAAAAACCACAACAAAATTACCGAATTTTATTGACTATTTTTGTTCTATGGTTTGCTCATCTACCGACTTTCTTCTGAGGAGGTTTTTTTTTAATGCCAAAGCTAGTTGTTTTTTCTGTTGTTGTTTAGAATTTTTGATGCTGTTGTTAAGATTGGTTTTTTGATTTTTATCAGTCTTCATGGGTTACAGAAAATTGTTTGTAATATAAGTTCGCATAAAAACCATTTTTTGCCAATAATTCGCTGTGATTACCTTCTTCAACAGCCCTGCCGTTTTGAATAACGATAATTTTATCGCAATGCATAATGGTTGACAAGCGATGAGCAATAATTACAGAAGTTTTGCCTTTCATAAGAGTTTTTAAAGCATCTTTAATGAGTTTTTCTGAAATCGGATCAAGCGAAGATGTGGCTTCGTCGAGCAACAAAATAGGAGCATTATATAAAATTGCCCGAGCAATGGCGATTCGCTGTCTTTGCCCGCCCGACAAGCGAATGCCATTTTGCCCAACTTTTGTCTGATATTTTTCGGGCAAGTTAGCAATAAATTCGTCGGCTTCTGCCATTTTGGCCGCTTCGATAATTTGCTCTTCTGTGGCAGAGGTTTTGCCATAACGAATATTTTCAAGAACGGTATCGTCAAACAGCATTACCTCTTGATTCACCACCGACATAGAAGAGCGAAGCGAGGCAAGAGTTAAATCGGCAATATTGTGGCCATCGAGAGTTATTTTGCCTAGTTGCGGATCGTAAAACCTTAACAAAAGATTCATAATGGTTGATTTACCACCGCCAGAATGCCCAACCAAAGCCACAGATTGCCCAGCTTTGATGCTAAAATTTAAATTGTTGATAGTTTCTTGATTATTTTGATAAGAAAAATTAACATCGCAAAACTCGATGTTGCCAATAGTATTTTCTAGATGAAAAGCATTAGGTTTATTGACAATAGTTGGTTTTTCGTCTATTGTTTGATAAAATCTAGTAGCAGCCGCCAAGCCAAGCTGAATGCCACTATTCATGCCCGAAATAGATTTTAAAGGGCGATATGCCATCATCATTGCTGTAAAAAAAGAAAAGAAAGCTCCTGGAGTTGTTTGCCCATTTACCACTTGCATACCACCATACCAAATAACCGCCGCCACCCCAAAACCTGCCAAACTTTCAACAAAAGGAGAAGAGATCAGAGAGAGTCTGGTAATTTTTTTGCTCATTTTAAAAATTGCATCGATAATTTTTGACATTCTGTTGATTTCAAACTCTTCGCAATGATAAGCTTTTACTAGTTTAGAATATTGCAAAGTATCGCTCATTTGTGAAGTAAATTTTGCAGACATTTCTTGATTTTTAAAAGACAAATTTCGCATTTTTCGACCAATTTTGTAGATCGGATATGCTGCCAACGGAAAACCAATAAATGCTACCAACGAAAGTTCAACACTTTGCTGAAACATTATAAAAACTAAGGCCGCCAAAGTAAAAAATTGCTTGACAAAGCCATTGATGCAAGAATTGATTAAGCCAACAATGCCATTAATTTCGTTGATAATGCTGGCAATCATATCACCAGAAGATTTGTTGTGTAATTTAGAAATATCAGAAGTTATAAAGTGGCGATATAGTTTTATTCGGGCTTCGGAGGTAATTTTAAGCGAAATAACATTGGTAATAAGAAGCTGAAAATAAGTGGCAAAACCCTTAACAAAAGTTACCAACAACACCAAAATAGGAATGATAATTAAAGCCTTTTCTTTGTTGCTTTTATGAGCTAAGCTATTTTTTATAGAAAAACTTTCAGGAAGCCACTCAGAAAAATTAATTTTGCCACCGCCAATGCCAAAAACCTCATCTAAGGCAGGCTGAACCAACCAAGCATGCAAAGAAGTGGTGGTGGCAATTAAGAGCATCAACAAGATGCTCAATAAAAAACTTTTATAATGTGGCAAAACGAATTCAAACAAAATTCTTTTTACCAAATAAAAAGTGCCATTATAGTTGATGTTTGTGTTTTTTTTTGTGGCATTAGCAAAAAAATAATTATAAATATTGGCTAAATTTTAAATAACTAATTTTGATTTTACAAGCTATTTTTTGGCTCTTTTTTGGCTTTTTC
>RFXY01000003.1 GCA_009921385.1 Pseudomonadota bacterium | reverse complement strand
CAAATGTTGGCAAATCAACTTTGTTTAATGCTCTTACTCAAACCATCACGGCCGAAGCGGCGAACTATCCGTTTTGCACAATTGAACCCAATTTAGGCAAGGTCAATGTGCCCGACGAAAGGCTTGAGCAGTTGGCAAAAATTGCTGGTTCTGCCCAAATTATTCCTTCGCAAATTGAGTTTGTCGATATCGCCGGTCTTGTTAAAGGGGCAAGCAAGGGCGAAGGCTTGGGTAATCAGTTTTTATCGCATATTCGAGAAGTTGATGCCATCATCAATGTGGTTAGATGTTTTGAAGATGACAACATTGTGCATGTTGAAAATTCGGTCGATCCTCTTCGTGATATCGAATTAATTCAGCTCGAATTAGCCATTGCCGATCTAGAAAGCCTCGAAAAAAGGTTGCCTGCCCTCGAAAAAAAAGCCAAAACCGACAAAGATTTATTGCCACAAGTTGAGTTGGTAAAAAAAATAATTGTGGCATTAAGTGCAGGCAAGCCCGCCAGTGGCTTTGTTACAACCGATCTTGACGAGCAAAAAATAATTAAAAATCTGCAACTTATCACCGCCAAACCGCAACTTTTTGTGTGCAATTTATCTGAGCAAGAAGTGGTGGGCAACAATCATTCGCAAGCGGTTTTGGCTTATTGTCAAAAAAATAACTATCTTTGTTTAAATATTTCTGCCCAAATCGAAGCCGAAGTTGCCTCGCTTGATAGCTTGCAAGAAAAGCTCGAATATTTGCAATCGGCAGGGCTTAATCAAACTGGTTTGTCGCAAATTATTAAAGCTGGTTTTAGCCTGTTAAATTTGATTTCATTTTTTACCGTGGGTCCAAAAGAGTGCCATAGCTGGATTTTGTCAAAAAATCTTACTACTCCAAAGGCCGCGGGGGTTATTCACACCGATTTTGAGAAAGGTTTTATTAGGGCCGAAACCATTGCCTATGCAGATTACATCAAATTTCAAGGCGAAGAAGGTTGCAAAAATGCTGGCAAATTAAGGCTTGAAGGCAAAGAATATGTGGTGCAAGATGGCGATGTTTTTCATTTTCGTTTTGCTAATTAATTTTTTTATTTTATGCAAGATCTTATTGGTTACGATGAAATTGTTGAAAACTCAATGCGTTTGGTTATTTGTGAGGTGCTAAAAAAAGTTGTTGCTAATGGTTTGCCAGGCAAGCACTACTTTTTAATTGGTTTTCTCACAAAATTTCCGGGAGTGAAAATTGCCAAGCATTTGCTTGAAAAATATCCAGAAGAAATGACTATCGCGATTCAATTTCAATTTAAATCGATGCTGGTTGAGCCAGATCATTTTCGCATAGTGTTGTTTTTTAGCGGGCAAGCCGAAACTTTGGTTGTTCCTTATCAGGCAATCACTTCTTTTGCCGATCCTTCGATGAATTTTTCTTTAAAATTTAATGTCGAATATGTCGAAGAAGAATTGTTGGATACATCAGAATCGCACTTGGTTAATCAACAATTAGAAACTAATTTAGCAGAAAAAACTCTCATTGCCGATTCATCAAAAATAGTTTCGTTTTCTGATTTTCGTAATAAACCTAAAAAAAATTAGTTATGTTATTTAGTGCTTTGTTTTGGTTAAGTTATCTGCTGGGCAGTATTCCTTTTGGTTTGCTTTTGGCAAAAATTTTTGCCTCTACCGATATTCGAGATTTTGGTTCAAAAAATATTGGGGCAACTAATGTCAACAGGGTTTTGGGTAAAAAACTCGGCATTGCCACTTTGTTGCTTGATGCAGGCAAGGGTGCGATGGTAGTTTTGTTGGCAAAATATTGTTTTCACCTTGATTTTAATTGGCTTGTGCTAATTGCTGTAGCGGCGGTTTTGGGGCATATGTTTTCTATTTACCTTAAATTTCGGGGGGGTAAAGGGGTGGCAACTTTTTTGGCCTGCACTGTTGCCTTGCAACCTTTTTTAGGCTTGGTTGGTTTGCTTTTTTGGCTGGTGATTTATAGGGTGTTTAAAATATCCTCAGTTGCCGGCATTTCGGCTTGTTTGCTGGTGGGCTTGTTGGCGGGCTTGTTTGGTTTTGATTTATTTTCGCATCTAATTTGGCTCTTTTTATCAATTATCATTGTAGCAAAGCACTGGCAAAATATTTGGCGTTTAATCAATAAAACCGAAACATAATATGGCAAAACTAGTAGTTGCTCTCGATTTTCCAACTGTTGATTTGGCCTTAAATTTGGTTGATAAACTTGGTTCGGCAGTTGATTTTTACAAGATCGGGCTCGAATTGTTGATGACAGGCGATTATTTTTCTTTGCTTTCTGCCCTCGAAAAAAGGCAAAAAAAAATTTTCGCCGATCTAAAACTTTATGATATTCCACAAACAATCGGCAAAGCGGTGGCGAATCTTACCAGCTACAACATCGATCTTCTCACCATTCACACTGCTAGCACCGAAATTATGCTTTCGGCCAGCCAGCACAAAAAACACATCAAAATTATTGGGGTTACCGTTCTTACCAGTCTTGACAAACAAAATTTGCTTGAAATGGGCTTTGATAGTCAATTGAGTGTTGAAAATTTAGTTTGTCAAAAAACCAAACTAGCTCTTGCTTGCGGTTTAGATGGTGTGGTGGCTTCTGCTTTAGAGGCCTTAACACTACGAAAAAATTTTGGCAACAATTTTGCTATCATAACTCCGGGCATTAGATTGGCAAACAATGAAAATGCCGATCAAAAACGAGTTGCCACTGTTGATTTTGCTGTTAAAAACGGCTCTTCACATTTGGTGATAGGCAGACCAATCACTGCTAGCTTAAACCCTATTGCGGTGGTAGAAAATATTCACAAAATCATTTATGAAACTCACTCAACTCTTAGCTAAAATTAATCTTCCTTACCAGCTTTTTGCCAACAATGTCAGCGATATCGAGGTTTCAGCTATTGTTAGCAATGCTAATTTCGCCATTCAAAACAGCATTTTTGCTGGCTTGCTTGGTGCAAAGTTTGATGGAGCAAGTTTTAGCGAACAGGCAATTACAAACGGGGCAAAAGTTATTGTGATTGATGAAAAATCTGCTTATAATTATCAAGATTTGTTGTTAAAACATCAGGTAAATATTGTTGTTGGCGATGCCAAAATGTTGTTGATGGCCTTATTGCCACAATTTTATTGCAACTTGCCTGCCAATTTATATGCCATCACGGGCACCAATGGCAAAACTTCGGTGGCAGATTACATCAGGCAAATATTGGGTTTGTTGCAAAAAAAATCGGCATCAATTGGCACCGTTGGCATCAAAACCAATTTTGAGTGTGCAGGTGATTTTTTGCAAACTAATCTCACCACCCCAGATTTAGCTTCGTTATATCATAATTTGGCGATATTAAAACAACGAGGTGTTGATGATGTGGCAATTGAGGCAAGTTCGATTGGTTTGCAGCAAAATCGTTTGGCAAATTTACCTTTTTCTGTGGGCTGTTTTACCAATTTTAGCCAAGATCATCTCGATTATCACTTCGATATGCAAAATTATTTTGCCAGCAAAATGCTGTTATTTTCGGGCTTGCTTGGCTCTGATGATTTTGCTATTTTAAATGCCGACATTGTCGAATATGAAAAAATCTTGCCAGTTTGCCAAAAAAATCATTTGCAAGTAGCAACTTATGGCAAAAATTCTGCCGATTTACAACTAATTAGTTTTGAAAATAACCAGTTAGTTTGGCAATATCAGCAACAAAAATATGTGGCAAATTTTTTACCACAAGGGCAGTTCCAAGCCTATAATTTGCTGTGTGCTTTGCTTGCCGTGGTAAAAAAACATCGGCTTTTTGCCCAACAAATGCAGTTTATTGCTGTTAATTTGTCGAAAATTCAAGCCCCGCAAGGCAGAATGCAGTTGGTGGCAAGCTATAATCAGGCACAAATTTTTATTGATTTTGCTCACTCCCCCGATGGCTTGCTAAATGTGCTATCTTCGGCAAAAAAACTGGCAAATCATCGGCTTTTGGTGTTGTTTGGCTGCGGTGGCAACCGCGATGTGGCGAAAAGACCGCTGATGGGACAAGTGTGTAGCGATTTAGCCGATATGGTGATTGTAACCGACGACAATCCAAGGCTAGAAAATGCTAGCGAAATTCGCCAACAAATTTTGCAGGGCTGTGATTTGGCCAAAACCATCGAAATTGCCGATAGAAAAATTGCCATCAAGCAAGCAATTGCAATGCTTTTGCCAGGTGATGTGTTAATTTTAGCGGGCAAAGGGCACGAAAAATACCAAATTATTGGCACTCAATATTTACCTTTTGATGAAGAGCAAATTGTGCTTAATGCCATTTCGAGTTAAATTTTATGCTTAATCCTGTTTATCAACTTGCATTTGAAGATTTATATCAACCAGCAGGATTAAAAAAAGTTTATGCTAGTTTTTTGACTTTTTTAGCCAAAAAAAACCCAGATTTGTCGAATATTTATCAAAATAACGAGCATTTTAGTTCTGCAATTTTAATTGAGCTTGCCATTTTCACTCAAGAATTTTTGGTTGATCTTTTTTGTTTAGATCAACAAAATCAACAATTGCAAAACCAAAATTTAGCTTTAAACCTTATTTATCAAGCCAGATTAAGCTATATTCAGCGAAATTTGTCTAAAAATTTTACCGCAGATTCTGTCAAAAATTTTAGCACAGATTTTGCCAAAAAATGCCTCACAGAGCTTGAAATATCTAGCGAAGATATTATCGCTATCGAACTTGCTCTTGCCAAAAAAATTATCAACAACAATATCGGCGAGAGTTTGCAAAACTATTGTTTGTGGGCTTTGTTTAGCCAAGAAGGGCAAAAAAAACACAAGCAAGGGGCTTTGTTTATTTTGCCAAAAAAATTAAATCATCAGCACCTGCTTGATTTTGATTTATTTAACACAGAACCTAGGCAAGATTTTAGTTTGTGTAGCAATTTTGCAAGCCCGGCCAAAATTATGGCAGAAGCCAGTTATTGCCTTCATTGCCACAAACAAAATAAAGATTCTTGCCGAACGGGTTTGTTAAAAAAAGATAGCCAAGAAGCAAAGCAAAACGAGCTGGGAGTTTTGCTTTCTGGCTGTCCGCTGGGGCAAAAAATATCGGAGATGAATTATTTAAAAAGCAAAGGCCTTAATATTGCTAGTTTGGTGATGGCAACTCTTGATAATCCAATGTTGGCGGGCACCGGTCATCGCATTTGTAACGATTGTAGCCAAGCTTGTATTTTTCAACAACAAGAGGCGGTTGATATTCCGCAAATAGAAACTGCAATTTTGCAAGAAGTTTTATCGTTGCCCTATGGTTTTGAGATTTATTCTTTACTTACCCGTTTCTGCCCGCTAAACAAGCAATTTTCTATTGCCAAAGATTTTATCGACAAAAAAATTTTGGTGTGCGGTATGGGCCCCGCTGGCTACACTTTGGCACACTATTTGCTAAATTGTGGATATGAGGTGGTGGCAATTGACGGCCTAAAAATCGAGCCCTTGCCAAGCGATTTGGTTGGGCGGGATATTTTTGGTAACAAAACTGGTTTTTCTGCCATTAAAAACTGGCAAATGCTCGATCTTAACACCCGTCCAATCAATGGTTTTGGCGGGGTTGCCGAATATGGTATCACAACTCGTTGGAACAAAAATTTTTTAGATATCATTTATGTTTTGCTGGCTCGTCGCAGTAATTTTCATTTATATTCTGGCATTAGGTTTGGTTCTTCTATTACCAACAAAATGGCTTTTGAGCTTTATGGTTTTTCGCATATCGCTATGTGTTTTGGGGCGGGAAAGCCCAATTTTTTAGACTTACCCAATAATTTTGCCAAAGGAGTAAGGTTAGCTTCTGATTTTTTGATGTCGCTTAATTTGGTATCTTATCAAGATCAATTGTTTAGCAATCTGCAATTACAACAGCCAATTGTGGTGGTTGGTGGCGGGCTTACCGCCATTGATGTGGCTTGTGAGGCAAAAGTTTATTATCAAGTGCAGGTGCAAAGATTTGCCAAAAAATTGCAAAAACTCAACAAAGAGCAATTTTTTGCCAAGTTAGATGCCGAAGAAAAACAAATCGCCACACAATTTTTGCGAGATGCCGATTTGTTTGCCAAACAACAACTGGCGGTAGAGACAAGTATTGTTTATCGACAAGAAATCAATAAATCTCCTGCTTATAAACTCAATCATTTAGAGGTTCAGCAGGCAATTAATCAGGGCATTAACATTATCGAAAAACAAGAAATTACCCAAATTATCACCGACCAATTTGGGGCTGTGTGTGCTGTGATGCTAAGCTCTGGTCAAACTATTACTTGTAAAGCTCTTATTTTTGCTACAGGCACTTCTGCCAATATTTCACCTGCTGTGGTTGATAATTTGCCTTTGCCACACAATAATCATCACTTTATCTCGGCAGATTTGCCAGCAGAAATGAAGCAAGTTTTTGCCAATCAACCTAATTTTATTAATCAAATCAATCATAAGAATTATCAAGCCCACAAGAATTATCAAGCTATTAGTTTTTTTGGCGATCTGCACCCGCAATTTGCAGGCAGTGTGGTGAAAGCAATGGCAAGTGCCAAACAAGGCTATCGACAAATTGATTGGCTCTTGCAACGGCAGTTAGCAAAGCCAGCAAAAAGAAGTCACCAAGACGATTTTTTAACCAAAATACACAACATCAAAAGATTATCAAAAAGTGTGGTGCAAATCGATATTTATGCACCGTTGCTGGTTCAAAATACTAAGCCGGGACATATTTTTCGGCTACAAAATTATCGAGCTTTTGCCAAGCAAGCCAATCAACAGTCTTTATTGATGGAGGGAGTGGCGGTGACCGCTATTGGTATTAACAAAAAAAGCAAAATCATCACAGGAATGGTGCTTGAAACGGGCGGTTCAACCAGCTTGATTGCTAATTTTCAGCCAAACGACCCTTGTGTTTTTATGGGCCCAAGTGGTGAGCCCACCAATATTGTCAAAAACCAAAAAGCGTTGCTAATTGGCGGGGGCAGGGGCAATCAACCGCTCACCGCTTTGTCTAGTTTGTTTCAAAAAAATGGTTGCCAAGTGTGGTTTTTTGCAGGCTATGAAAGCGAAGCAGATATTGCTAATTTTGCGAAAATGCAAAAATCTTGTCATCAACTTTTTATTGCCACTAAGCAACCAAGCAAATTTTTTTGCGGTAGCTCGCTTGATTTGGTTGAAAATTATTTTAGCAAAAATGCCGATCAAAAAATCGACTATATTTTTACTATCGGTAACAATCAGATGATGGACGGGGTGGCGAAATTAAGAAAAAATATCTCTTCATTAAAACAAGCGGAAATGGCGGTGGTGAGCCTAAATTCGCCAATGCAATGTATGTTAAAAGGGGTTTGTGGGCAGTGTTTGCAAAAAAAACAAACCACCAATGGAGTTGAATATTTTTTTGCTTGTGCTAGCCAAGATCAAAATCTCGATACTTTTGATTTTAATCAACTTCACCAGCGATGCAAACAAAACTCGGTGCTGGAAAAGTTAAGTAATACAATTTCGATTTAAATTACCCTTCTTGTAGAACTGCTTAAAAATCTAGTGGCAGATCAGATAAGCTTTTATCATATTTGGTTTGCACTAATTTTTTTTCGTGAGTGCTGTTGTTATAAACAAAACAGCTATCTATTGGGTTTGAATAAATATGTAAGGTGATCATTTTGTTTTCACCGATATTTTGAATTGAATGTAGGCCAATGTTATCGTTGATGTAGGTGTAGGTGCCTTTCGTTGTGATACTACTGCTTAATAGTTTTAAATGCTGGTTTGTTTCGTCGATGAGATAAAGTTTTTCTTCGCATGTTCCTTGTAATATTTTTACCCAACAATCTTGCCCTGCATGATTATGAATAGAAGAAATATTTTGTGGTTGCCAACATAAAAACAAAGCCTCATATTTATCGGTGCGATGAATGAGATTTCGTGAATAAAAACCTTCTTTCCAATGGCAAATTTGTTCGATATGAGCAATTTGATTGGCAGAAAGTTCTAGACGAGTTAAAGTGTTGCCAAAATTGCCATCTTGACAATTATTTAGTTCTTGTACTAATTGTTTTAAACTGGTAATTTTCATAATAAGAATTTGATTAAATAAAGCATTAATGTGGCGGTGGTGGCACAACAAATTGCCCCCGCCATTAATGGCTTAACAGCAACATTTACACAAGTTTTTAAATTGGTTTTTAAGCCGATGCCAACCATGGTTGCAGTAAGCAAAATGTTGCTAATGTCGGCGATTATATTATGAATTTTATAATTGTAAAGTGTATAGTTAAATAAATTAAAAGAATTAAGTAGCATCATAATTAAAAAACCAAAAATAAAAGGCGGAATATATTTGTGTAATTGTTTTTTTTCTTGATTTTTTTCTTTTCTTACGAGCATAATCAAAAAAACAGTTGGTGCTAGCAATAAAACTTTTATTAACTTAGTAATTATTGCCAAATCGCCCGCTTCTTGGCTAAAAGTGAAGCCAGTTGCCAAAACTTGTGGCACAGATTGCACGGTTGAGCCAGCCCAGATGCCAAAAACCTGATGATCTATTTTTAAAAAATTACCCAAAACAGGATAGATAAAAATAGCAAGCAAGCCAAGAAAAGAGCTAACAATTAAGGCAACAGAAATTTGGTGCTGACTAGCCTTAATAAGTGGAGCAAGCACGATAATTGCCGAACTTCCGCAAATGGCATTGCCGATTATCAAAAGAATGGCAATGTTTTTTTCTAGTTTTAATTTATGGCAAACCCAAATGCCGATAAGTAAATTTAATATTACCGAAATAATATCGATAATAAAAATAGCAGAAGAAGATTTGATGATATATTGCAAATTAAGCTTCGCTCCAAGCAAAATAATGGCAATTGCCAAAACATCTTTTACGGTAAAATCTATGCCAGCACCAAAATTGCTAGGTATTTTGATGATGTTGCTAATGAAAATGCCAAGTAAAATGGCAATAATTTCGGAACTAATTGGATGAATATTGTTTTGCAAAGTAAAAGGAGCGAAAGGCAAAAACGAAATTTTTATAGCAACAAAGGCAATAAAAAAACACAGGACTGTTCCAAAAAAATATTTTTTTAGATCTGGTTTTAAAATCATAAACATTGGTTTTAATTAAATAAATCGTAGTGTTGGCAAATAGCTCTCGATGCAAAATTCCCCTTCCTGTGGAAGGGGTGGCGGGCGAAGCCCGACGGGGTAGTGTCGGGAGACGATCGCCGATGCCAATTCAAGCAAATCCCAGTTTTGTTTGCCGACACTACCCCGTCCGCTATCGCGGCCACCCCTTCATTAGTTCAGGGAATTTTGCATCGAGAACTGCTTGCAAATACTGCCAAGTTTGCCATTTCCAAAGGAAGGGGAATTGATTGATTATGCTGTTAAAAACCACCATTCATTTTGCCGATGCGAAGGCGTAAAGCATTTAGTTTAATAAAACCGTTGGCATCTTGTTGATTGTAGGCACCATCATCTTCTTCGAAAGTGACATGTTGCATAGAATAAAGACTTTTATTTGACTGACGACCCAAGACTGTGATGTTGCCCTTGTAGAGCTCAAGTTTTACTTTGCCTTCGACATTTTCTTGGCTTTTATCGATTAAGGCTTGTAGCATTAATCGCTCTGGTGAAAACCAAAAACCGTTATAAATTAGGCTAGCATATTTGGGCATTAATTCGTCTTTTAAATGTGCCGCTTCTCTATCAAGAGCAATAGATTCGATAGCACGATGAGCGACCAGCAAAATAGAGCCACCAGGAGTTTCGTAGACCCCTCTTGATTTCATACCAACAAAGCGGTTTTCAACCAAATCGAGTCTGCCGATTCCGTTTTCTCCACCTAGTTTGTTAAGGGCGGTCAGAATTTCGGCAGGAGTCATTTTTTGTGAATTGATAGCAACTGGATTGCCTGCAATAAATTCTAGCTCAATTTCGGTTGCCTGATTGGGAGCTTGCTTTGGGTTGACTGTGCGTTGATAAACATATTCTGGAGCTGGCAGAGATGGATCTTCTAAAACCTTGCCTTCGCTAGAAGTGTGAAGCAGGTTAGCATCGACCGAATAAGGCGATTCACCCATTTTGTCGGTGGCAACTGGTATTTGGTGTTGCATGGCATATTCTATCAGTTTTTGCCTTGAATTTAATTGCCATTCTCGCCAAGGAGCAATAATTTTGATGTGAGGATTGTTGGCATAATAACCAAGCTCAAATCGCACTTGATCGTTGCCTTTGCCTGTTGCACCATGAGCAACTGCATCTGCACCAACCATTTTGGCGATTTCTATTTGTCTTTTTGCAATAAGAGGTCGGGCGATAGAAGTGCCTAAAAGATAAGTGCCTTCATAGACTGTGTTTGCACGAAACATTGGAAAAACATAATCTCTGACAAATTCTTCGCGTAAATCTTCGATGAAAATTTGTTTAACCCCCAGCATTTGTGCTTTTTTTCGGGCGGGTTCTAGCTCTTCTCCTTGACCTAAATCGGCAGTAAAAGTAATTACTTCGCAAGCATAGGTTTCTTGTAACCATTTAAGAATCACAGAAGTGTCCAAACCGCCAGAGTAGGCGAGAACAACTTTTTTTATTTTGGTATTAGACATAAAAAAATAAAGAAAAAGCCACTTTTTTTGCAAAAGTGGCCAGAAAATTTTGGTGTTTTTATATTTAAATTGATATTTAGATGCTCAAAAACTTGATAATCTAAATATCGATTTAGATTAATTACATATTTTCAGAAATATATTTTACAGCATTACCGACGGTAACGATTTTTTCGGCAGCATCATCTGGTATTTCAATGCCGAATTCTTCTTCGAAAGCCATAACAAGCTCTACCTGATCAAGGCTATCGGCACCTAAATCGTCGATAAAATTAGCAGCTTCAACCACTTTTGCTTCGTCGACACCTAAATGATTAATGATAATTTTTTTTACTCTTTCGAGTATCTCGTTGTTGTTAGTCATAAAATAAAATTTGATTAATAAAATAAAACTTAACTAATTAATGGTATTGCCAACAATTAGCACTACAAATTCGCGACAATTGCAAGTTAAATTATTATTCATCTTGTTTTTATTTGAAAACAAAAAATAAGATGAATAATAATTTAACTTTCAAAGCCGCAACTTAATTTTGGTAAGAAACAATTTTAAAACCATAAAAACAAAATGCAAACACTAATTTAAAATATTTTGACACTATTGCCTTAAAGATTTTAAAATTTTTTAACTTTGCCAAGGATCTTGATTATTTTGTGTTGTTTGAGAAGTGATTTTTTGATGTTGTTGTTTTTCATCGTATGATTTGTTTATGTCGGGCGATATAGGTTTTTTTGATGGTATAGAATCTCTTGCTGAGATGGGTTCTCTTGCTTTGCTAGTTGCTAGCAAAGAATTGCTAAATTGTTGCATAATATCGCCAATTGCACTTGGTGAGTGAGGAATCATGATGGTGTTGTTGTTGGCAGATAAGCCAAGATCTTTTAAGGTATCAAAATATTGAGTTACTAATACTAGATTTAAAATATCTTGTTCTTGCAAAGCGGGAAGTGATCCTTTAAAATCGGCAACAGAATCTTTTAAGCCATGGATTATGGCTGTTCTTTGATCGGCCATGCCTTTGCCTTGCAAAGCTTTGCTTTGAGCATCGGCCTCGGCTGATTTGACCTTTATAATTCTTTCGGCTTCACCTTTTTCGGTGGCTGCTACCCTCATTCTTTGGGCAACATTGATTTCGTTCATTGCTTCTTTGACTTTTTTATCTGGATCAATATCGGTTACCAAAGCTTTTAAAATGCCATAGCCAAACTCATTCATTACCGAAGAAAGCTCTTCTTTTACTGCATTTGCAATTTCATCTTTTTTTTCAAAAACATCGTCTAATTTTATTTTTGGAACTCTGGCTCTTACTACATCAAACACAAAAGCGGTTATTTGCTGTTTAGGATCTTGTAATTTATAGAATGCTTCATAAACTTTTTCGGGTTGCACAAAAAATTGCACAGAGACCATTACATGCAAAAAAACATTGTCTTCTGTTTTTGTTTCTACCTTAACATCGAGTTGATTTACTCTTAGGCTTATTCTTCCTGCTACAGAATCGATAAGTGGTATTAAAAAATTTAAACCCGGTTGGCTCACTTTGAGAAATTTACCTAATCTTTGCACAATTGCTAAGTTTTGCTGATTAACAATAACAATTGATAAAAGTAAAATTATGGCGAAAATGACAATTGAAATAGAGAGAAATAGCATATAAATATAAATGATTAATAATTTTAAGAGTGAATTGCCCTGCCATCAACCGCCAAAGCAGCTTCTTTTACTGCTTCGTTGTAGGTTGGGTGAGCATGACAAGTTCGAGCAATATCTTCGGCACTACCGCCAAATTCGAGGGCGACCACGATTTCATGAATGGTGTTGCCGGCTTCTCTGGCAATGATGTGTGCACCTAAAATTTTATCGCTAGTGGCACAAGAAAGAATTTTAACAAAGCCTTGTTCATCGGCAGTGGCTCTGGCTCGAGAGTTTGCCATCATTGAAAATTTACCAACTTTATAGGCAATATTTTCGGCTTTTAATTCTTCTTCTGTTTTGCCAACACAAGCTACTTCTGGGTAGGTGTAGATAACATTAGGAATGCAATTATAATTGATGTGCGGTTTTTGACCTGCAATAATTTCGGCAACCATCACACCTTCATCTTCGGCTTTGTGTGCCAACATTGGGCCGGTAGTAACATCACCGATTGCAAAAATATTGTCGATATTGGTTTTGAGATGATGGTTTTCGATAAAGCCTTTGTTGTTAATTTTGACACCAATTTTTTCAAGACCCAAGTGTTTAGTGTAGGGTTTTCTGCCCACCGCAACCAAAACTGCATCGGCAATAATTTCGTGATTTTGCGAACCATCAACAGTTTGAGTGGCAATTTTAGCTTGATTATTTTCGATAATTTCAACTGCTTGCACTTTGGTGGAAAGGCGAAATTTCATGCCTTGTTTTTCTAGTGTTCGTTGAAAGTTTTTAGATATCTCGGCATCTAGGGCGGGAGTGGTAGTGTTGAGATATTCTATCACTTCAACTTCTGCACCCAAACGAAGCCATACTGAGCCAAGCTCTAAACCAATAACTCCAGCACCAATGACGACCAGTTTTTTTGGCACTGCACTTAGCGATAAAGCCCCAGTAGAAGAGACGATGATTTTTTCATCTATAACCACATTTGGTAAAGAAGCAACTTCGGAGCCAGTGGCAATGACAAAGTTTTGAGCGGTGTATTGAGTTTTTTCGTTTTGATTGTTGGTTACTTCTATGGTATGATTATCGACAAAGCTAGCAAAACCGCCAATTGAATGCACTTTATTTTTTTTAAACAAACCAGCGATGCCATTTGTTAAGCCAGCGATAATTTTGTTTTTATGAGTCATTAATTTGTCTATTTCAACATTAAGACCAGTAGTGTTGATGCCTATTTGTTGAAAATGATGTGTGGCATCATGAAATTTATGCGAAGCTTCAAGTAAAGCTTTAGAAGGAATGCAACCAACATTTAAGCAAGTTCCGCCCAATGTTTTTTCTTTTTCTACACAAGCAACTTTAAAACCAAGTTGAGCCAAACGAATAGCACAAACATAGCCACCAGGGCCACCGCCAATAACAATGGTATCGAAATTATAATTAGACATAAATTATACAAATAAATTTTTTAAAGATGTGAGCCTACAATAGTCTCATATTGCAAATATTGATGTTGTTGCTTATTTTTACTGGAATAACCAAGGTTTTAATTGGCACATATTCGCTAGATAAAGCAAGAACAAAAATAGTAGCTAACAAAGAAAAAAATATTAACCAAATGATAATATTTTTGATAATTGCCATAAATAAATTAAATGTTTAGGCTAAATTCTTACAGGCATAATCACAAACAAAGAATTAGAATCAGAAGATTCTATTAGTGCTGGTGAAAAGCCGTCGTTAAATTTGATTACCACTTCTTCTTTTTCGATTTGAGCGATAATGTCGAGCAAATATTTAGAATTAAAGCCAGATTCGATTTTGTTGTCATTATAAACAACATCTAGTTCTTCGTATGCCAGCGGATTAACATCGTCGCCAACTTGTAGGCAAAATTTATTTTCAAAAAGTTTAATTTTTACCGAACGATGTTTGTCGTTAGCTAAAATAGAAATTCTATCGAGGCAATCAAATAAATCTTTTCTTTTAATGTTGACAATATTGAAATTATTTTTTGGTAAAACCTTGTCGTAAGGCGGAAATTCGCCATCTATTAGTTTTGAAATGATGGTAGTTTTGTCGCAAACTATTTTGATTTTTACTCTTGACACTGCCAAAGAAACTTTTTTGGTGTTTTCGATGATTCTTTTGATTTCACTCACTGTTTTTTTAGGCACGATAATGCCAAATTCTTTGGCTATGCCAGTAAATAGAGAAGATAAAGCCATTCTGTGGCCGTCGGTTGCCACTGTGTGTAGGTAGTAGTTGTTGTTTTCTTGCAAAGAATGTAAAAACAAACCGTTTAGGTAGTAGCGAGTTTCGTCGTTAGAAATAGCAAATTGAGTTTTGCTAATCATTTTGGCTAAAGTTTGAGCATCTAGCTCGATTTCGTCGGTGAGTTCTTCGCTAGAAATGACAGGGAATTCGGCAGGATCTATGCAAGATACTTTATAACGAGATTTACCAAGTTTAATTTGCAAAAGATTTTCGTTTTCTAGGTTGATGCTGATTATGCCATCGGGTATTTTTCTTATGATGTCGAAAAAAGTTTGCGCCAACACTGTTGTTGAGCCTTCGGTAGATATTTGGCATTCAAAATGAGAGGTGATGAGAATATCCATATCGGTTGCAAACAAGAAAACCTGGTTATTTTTGGCTTCTATTTTAATGTTTTGTAAAACCGGAATGGTGTTTTTCTTTTCTACAGCACCGTTAACATCAGATAAAGCTTTTAACAAAATTGTTTTTGATACTTCAAATTGCATATAGTTGTAGGGTTTGATTTAAAAAATACTGCCATAATTTTAACTAGCAAAATTTGCTATTGCAACATTTTTTTTACTATTATTCAAACAAATTTTGAATGCTAGTTGGCACAAAAGCAGAAATTTTATTAACCTCTAATTTGCCTTGTGGATTGGTTTTGTTTTTGAGATATTGATATTTGATGCCAAAAATTCCCCCGCTATCGTTGCCAATTAATAGCCCCTTAAATATTTCGCCCAAAATAGGCACTTTACCTAGGCCAAACAAATTATTAACCACATAACCAGGAATTAACAAGCCTTTTAGTTGAATTTCTTGATTTGCTAGGTTAACAGTGCCTTTAGAAGTGATGCCGATGACGAGATTATTGGCTAAAAAAGAATTGATGGTGAGAATGTTTTTTCTTAAATCAAAATCCACTTTTACAGTATTGAAATTAGTTTTGCTGTTTTTAAAAACCTTTTCTTTGATTTGTGATTTTAATTCGTCATTGGCTAATTGCTGAATTTTTTCATTCTCAAAAACACCAATATTGCCTATATTAACAAGATTGCCAGATATATTGATGCCGTCTGCGGTTTTTCTTTGTTTAACATTAATCAAAACCCCGCCTTCTGCTAGGTGGTTGCTAGCCATCAAAGCATCTGCTAGATAAGCAATATCTTCTATTTTGATTTTTACTTGATTTTCTTGGGCTCGGTTGTTTTCGGTTTTAACGGTAATCGTTTTATTGTTGGGGCTTTCTGCTTTAATATTGAGATAATCGCAATATAAATTAAGACAATTGCCATTGCCAACGACATTATAAAGATTTTTTTTGTTTAACAATTCTAGTTGCTGTAAAGAAACAGAAATCTTCACTTCATTTTGTTTGTGCTGTTGAGGATTTTTAAATAATTCGGCATTATTATGCAGAAAATCATTGAAATTAAAATATTTACCAGTGAGTTTGATAATTTTCGGTGCCAAAGGAGTTTCTTGTTGATAAGATAAAGTATAGTTTTGTTTAGCAAAATTTTGATTGCTGAAATATAAGTTTTTCACAAAAAAAGGTTGATGCATAAATTGCATTTTGCCGTTAAGTTTTTTCTTGCCAAAAGCTGTTTTAAGCTCTATATTGTTGATATTGATATCGTTTTCAACCGTAATGGCAAAATTTAAATCTGCTTTTTCACCAACTTTTTTATTTAAAGCAAGATTGTTAACAAAAAGCTTTGTTTTTTCTAAATTGGCATTAACAGCAAAAATTTTGCTGTGTAAAGGCTTGCTTACTTTAATAATTGTCTCTCCTTCTAAAAATTGATTTTTTACTTGATGAGCGACGGTGTTAACATTTAAAACCACATCTGATAAATCGAAGTTTTCTTTTCGCAAAGGTATTTCTAAAAATAATTCACTCACAGCATTGCCGTTTAAATATTTTTTCACTGTGTTATGAAAAACTTCGCTATTATTGATTGGTTTAAGCAAATCAGAGGCATCTCCTGCGATTTGCCCAGATATTTGCAAAACATTTTTCGGATCAGCAAAATCTGAAATAATCACTTTTGCTTTGTCGATTTTGCTTTCTAAAATATTGGCCTTTTCAATATTAATTAGCATATTTTTTTGAGTAAAAATTGCTGAACCAGAAGCATTGTTAACTGGCGGAAAATTATGATGATAATCAAGATTGGTGTTGTTAAAATCAACCCAAGCATCGAGGTTTTGTAGATTGGTTTGGTTAGAATGATGCGAAAGGGTAAAATTAGTTTTGGCATTAATTTTTCCGCTCGAAAAATGTTGCAAAAACCAGTCTCGCACTTGATTTTGATTTAAGGTTAAAGGCCAAAAAATAGACAATTCATCAACAGAAACCCCTGCAATATTTAAATCGAAAATTGATTGATAAGAATCATCTTTTTGTTTATCAACATTAATTTTTGCGGTAATTTTGGGATTATTATCTTCTTCTTTATTGGGTATTTTGCTGATTAATTCTGCTTCTAAGCTAGGAAAAGCGATGCGTTTAGTTAGTAAATTAACTGCAAATTTAGCATTTAGATTGCGAAAATTTAAAGTTTCTGGAAATAAATTTTGGTAAGCAAAGCTAAAATAATCGCTTTTGATTTGACCTTCTAAAAATAATGATTGATCTTTTTGATAAACAAATGAAGCACCGCCATAAACCAGGCCGTTAAGCTGTTTGGCAAACTGCAAATTAGGCAAAAACTCTAGCAAATGATTAGCATTAAAATTTCTTATTTTGCTTTCGCATTTGATGCTTATTTCACTTTCAATAGCACATAAATTATCGAGATAAAAGCTAGATTTGTTGCTATTCAGACTAAGATTATTTTTATTGACGAGGATGATTTGGTTATTTTTAAAATTTAATTGCAAATTGCTGTTTAACCGCCGAAAATGATATAAATTATCATTGTGCATCACAACAATGTTGCCATCTATGATTTCTATTTGCTTGATTGGCTGTGAATTGTTGGCAAATAATTGATAAAAAGTAGCCAAAAATTGATTGCCGCCATCGTTTTGAGATTGCTCGGTGTTGATGATAAATTCTGGTTTGTTGAGAGTGATTTTAGAAATATTAATTTTTAACAAAGCCAAATCAAGCAAAGAAAGCTCGGTTTCTGCCTTGGGAATCAGTAAAATTTTTTTTTTGCTGTTAATTTTGCCAAAAACCGAATGAGAAGATGAATCTTGCAAGATTTGCAACCCAGAAAGCCAAATTTTGATAGTTCCGTAGCTGGTAAAACCAATAGAAGTTTCTTTAATTTTGATTTTTTCTGCAAAATTTTTATCGAGATATTGTTGTATTTTTTGGGTAATTAGCGGAATTGATCTGGGTTGAGTTGAAACCAAAACCACAAAATAAAATAAAATGGTCAAAACAATTAAGCTTAAAAAAATCGTAACCTTATAAAATAGAGGCATTTTCTTTTTAATGTGTTGCGAAATTTTTTTAACTGACATCAGATGAAATGTTGTAAAACTTGTTTAAATAATTGAAAGTCAACATTTTTAATTATTTTCGCTAATCCAATATTTTGCAACAAAATAAAAGTAAGTTGCTGATGATAATTTTTTTTGTCTTTAAAAATGTGTTGCTCTAAATTGTTTGCCACCCATGCAAAATTAAACTCTTGAGAATGTAATTTAAAACCTGCTCTTGCTAAATGATTATAGCCTTTTTCTGCCTCTGCCTCATCAAGCATATTGCTAAGAACCGACATTTTCATAGCCATTGCCATGCCCAAAGCTACAGCCTCGCCATGTAAAATGATGCCAGAATAATTGGTTTCGGTTTCAAAAATATGAGCAAAACTATGGCCAAAATTTAACAAGGCTCTATCGCCTTGCTCGAATTCGTCTTTTGCCACAATATTTGCCTTGATTGCACAAGAATTGCTGATGATGTGTTGCAATGCAGAGCTATCTTTTGCCAAAATTAAAGGTAAATTCTTGTCGAGATAGTCAAAAAACTCGTTGTCGTTGATAAAAGCATATTTTACCACTTCGGCATAACCTGCCAAAAATTCTCGTTCTGGCAAAGTTGCTAAAAAATCGAGATCGCACAACACCAGCTTGGGTTGATAAAAATTGCCAATAAGATTTTTGCCAAACCTAGAATTAATAGCAACCTTACCGCCAACCGAACTATCAACCATGGCAAGCAAAGTGGTGGGAACTTGCACAAAAGCAATGCCACGAAGCAAAATAGAAGCCACAAAGCCCGCCAAATCACCAACCACTCCGCCACCAAAAGCAATAATGAGCGATTTTCTGTCGATATTATTTGCCAAAATTTTTTCGCATAAATCGTAGGCAACTGCAAAAGATTTGGCTTTTTCGCCGTTTTCAACTTGCAAAACTTGGTGTTGAGGCAAAATTTTTGCTAAATTAGCATAATGTAAATTATAAACAATGTCGTCGGTGATCACAATAATTTTGCTAAAATTGTTGGAAGCAAGAAAATTTTTGAGCTGTAAAACAACTTGCTTGCCTACCGCAACCTCATAACTTCTGTCTTGTAAAGAAACTTTAATAACATTATGCATAGTTTTGGATTTTGTTAACAATTAACTGCACCACCTCGTTAATGCTGGCACTGGTGGTGTCGATGGCGATGTTGGCTTTTTTATATATAGGATAACGAGTGGCTATGAGATTTTCTAATGTTTTTCTTTTGTTAATATTTTGCAACAAGGGGCGATTGTTTTTGTTGCCAACTCTTTTTATGGTTTCTTCAAGCGAAGCATAAAGCCAAACCGTGAGGCAATTTTCTTGAATGAGCAGGCGATTTTTTTCGTTGATAAAAGCTCCTCCGCCCAAAGAAAGCACGATATTTTCGTTTCTGGCTAAAATTTCGTCGATAACACTGCTTTCTAGTTGTCGAAAATGGTTTTCGGAATATTTTTTAAATATATCGGCAACCGACATTTTGCAACGATCTTCAATTTCTTGATCGGTATCAATAAAATAATAGCCAATATTTTGTGACAGATGCAGGCCGATAGTTGTTTTGCCAGCTCCCATCAAACCAATTAGAGCAATGATTTTTTTTGACATAATTAATTTCGCCTGTCATGGCGATATCTTTTTTGATTTTTTTATTGGTGAGTGTAGAAACTAAGGCCACACACAAAGCCACACCAGCCGAGGGACCGTCTTTGGGGGTTGCCCCTTCTGGCACATGCACATGAAAATCGTATTTATTAAACTTTTTGGCATCTATGTTTAGTTCGCTAGCCAAAAATCGGGCATAACTTAAAGCGATGAGTGCAGATTCTTTCATAACATCTCCTAAATGGCCAGTGGTTTGAATTTTGCCCGCTCCTTCAAATTGTAAAACTTCGATGTTTAGCAAATCGCCACCATATTCGGTGTAGGCCAAACCAGTGATAACACCAACCGCATCTTGTTTTCGGGCGATGGTGTAATCTTTTTTTTGCACCCCTAAATAATTGACAATTTGTTCGGCTTTGACATCTGCTTTTTTAATTTGTTTAGTTACCAACATTTTCACCACTTTTCGGGCGATTTTTTCGATTTCTCGATTAAGATTTCGCACCCCTGCTTCAAAAGTGTAGTTGCGAATAATGGTGAGAATGGCATCGTCATCGATTGTTAGCTCTTTATTATTTAAGCCGTTTTCTTTGATTTGTTTGGCAATAAGATGTTGCTTGGCAATATGAATTTTTTCTAGTTCGGTGTAGCCAGAAAGTTTGATAATTTCCATTCTGTCGCGAAGTGCCATAGGAATGCCTGCCAAACTGTTGGCGGTTGCCACAAACATTACCTTTGATAAATCGTAATCTAGCTCAAGATAGTGATCAGAAAAATGGCTGTTTTGCTCGGGATCGAGCACTTCAAGCATTGCCGAAGCTGGGTCGCCACGAAAATCGCCCGACATTTTATCGATTTCATCAAGCAAAATTAGCGGATTATTGGTTTCGGCTTTTTTCATTGATTGAATAATTCGCCCCGGCATTGAGCCAATATAGGTTTTGCGATGCCCGCGAATTTCTGACTCATCTTTTACTCCGCCTAAAGAAATTTTTACATATTTGCGATTGACACTTTCGGCGATAGATTTAGCCAACGAAGTTTTGCCCACACCAGGTGCCCCAACTAGGCATAAAATAGGTCCCTTAGTGTTACTGGTTTTTAACTGCACTGCAATAAATTCGAGTATTCTTTCTTTGATTTTGTCTAAACCGTAGTGATGTTTGTCAAGAATTTCTTTGGCTTTGATAAGATCGTTGGTTAATTTTGAAATTTTTTGCCAAGGCAACGACACCACTAAATCGAGATAGTTTCTCACCACTGTTGATTCGGAAGAATAGGAACTCATTTTTTCGAGTTTAGCATATTCGTGCAGGCACTTTTTTTTGGCTTCTTTGGGCAGTTTGTTAATTTTATTTTTGAGTTCTAACATTTCAATTTCGTCGTCTTGCCCTAATTCTTTTTTGATGTTTTTGATTTGCTCAGAAAGATAGATTTCTTTTTGATGTTTGGTGAATTTTTCTTGTATTTTTTTGGCGATTTTTTCTTCGGTTTTGCCAATTTCTATTTCGGTTTTAAGAATTTGTAAAACTTTATAGAGCTGTTTTTCGAGATTTTCTTCGCTTAATATGACTTGTTTTTCGGACAACGGGCAGTTTAAAAAAGGGGTGATGGCATAGCAAACTTCTTCGGCAGATTTTGTTTTGGCAATGCTAATTAATATTTCGGCCGTTACTTTTTTGTTAAATTGTGAATATTGAGCAAAGCTTTCGACCAAACCTTTAATTAAAGCCAAGGTGCTGTTTTTGCCAATTTTGAGGCTGGTTTCTTGGTGGTTTGGCAAAGCTTCGGCAAGAAAACTTTCTTCATTTTCAATAACATTGATTAATTTTGCTTTTTGAACCCCTTTTAAAATAACTTTTAAAGTGCCGTCTGGAGTTTTGATGGTTTCAATAATAGAGCAGATCGTGCCGTGCGGATATAGGTTTTTGTTGGTGAAATCGTCGGTATCTGGATTGATTTGAGCAATCACAAAAATTGATTTTTTTTGCTTTTGAGCATGATAAACCGCATTAATAGATTTTTCTCTGCCCACTAAAATAGTGGTTACCATTTGCGGAAACATCACCACATCTCGCAACGGCAAAGTATAAAATTGCTCTATAAGTTTTGGCGATTCTGGTGTAAAATTTTCTGACATAAAACTACAAAATAGTGTTTAAATAATATGATAGCAATATTTTAGTTATTATAATTGTTGCTTGCAAGTGATTTGTAATAAAACACTGAAATTCTCTTTTTACAAGAAGGAGAATTTAGATCAATTAAAAAGTTAAAATG